>CAJUQB010000087.1:12439-19346 GCA_910588285.1 uncultured Lachnospiraceae bacterium | reverse complement strand
AACAGATGAAATCATCAAAGAGTATATCAAGAACCAAGATCTGCAAGAGAGGAACGGTTCAGTTTATTTCTTTGATGTTGGGGGGCAAACGGCGACGTTTATCTGTCTATACGTGAAAAAAAACTGTGCATTATTTTTATTACGGCAGCTCTTCTGGTTCATATCTATGAAGATACAGCGTATGGATTTCCATCGTTTCGGAACCGATTTGCGATTTTTCTATATAGAAAACAACGGAAAGCACCATATGATTTGTCCTTCCTACGAAAACAGCATCCTCCGTACTGCCCAGGTAGACGCAATAAAAAGGATCCGCATGAATCTCCCAGCTCACCGCATCTGCATTTAACGATAAATCAATCGTATCAATGAATTCCCCCTCATGGGAGTAGACCAAAATCTCAGAGCTTCGATATGCCCAGTCATACATACTTTGGGGCGACCGGTTGATGTAAAGATAATCTTTGTCACAGGCTAATGTCACACCTTCCACATAATTCGGTATGGGAAAAACACTGCCTAGCTTTTCCTGTTGTTTCAGGTCGTAGCTGCAGACCGTGCCGGTGGCGTCTTCTATATAATATAGTTTTTCATCCAAATAAGCTGCCCCGGACATATTTTCATCGCCAGCGATTACCATTTCCTGCTTCTGGGTATCATACACCCACAGGGATCCAATCCCATAATGCATGTAGGTCATTACCAGATACTGGTCGTATTTGCGCAGCCCAGATAGATAGTCGTACCTGTCCATATTCTCCCAAATATACAAAACAGTCCGCTTTTCACTATCGGCAAGGTCAAACATTTTCAGCGTCCTTCCCATGCCTCCCTTTCCTTCCGGAGTACCTTTTATATAATAGCATATCCCCTCCGAAACGATGGGGACGGACTCGTCCATCAGTTCCCCGTCCATCACACTGACCGGCACCCTTTCGTAATCCTCCGATAATTGTTCAACCGTAAGCAGCATATTATATTCTTTTCTTACTACATAGACTGTGTGCGCATCGAAAGCTTCATGCAGTGAAACATCCCAGCCCACGTCCCCTGTGTCACCTTCTACTGGATGTAACATCCAGGTGTCATTATTGGTATCCGCATAGAACAGGCGTCCCTGAAGGTCAAATAGAATCGTTTCGCCAAGCCGGCAAATATCCTGGGATTTTGTGGGGGCCAGCCAGAGCTGCGGTTCCTTCTCTGTTTTCCCGCAGGCTGTCAAAGTAGTAAGCAGATACATAACGAAGACAGAAAATATTATTTTTTTCATGCTTTTCTCCTAAATCAAAAAGGCAGAATCCCTACCCTGCATAGCCGGGTAGAGCTCAGATTTATTCAGCGATATATTTTTCTACTTCATCGAATAAACTATTTGCATTTATTTTTTGAAAAGAACTATTAGAATCTGTATTTACTTTTTCTGCCAATGAAAGAATTGGATATCCATCAGAAGATGTTAGGGATGATATCATATCATCTTCGTAAATATATCGTCCCTGAGGTCCCCCTAATATGGTAACAGTACCCAAGTTATTATATTCTCCGAAAATCAGATATTCATCTCCAATCACCAATAACGGATCATCTTCAATTTCAAAAATCATCGTGTCCGTAGAAATTCCCGTCTGCAAAACCCGAAATGCATCTCCTTCATCAGCCCCTTTCAATGCCTTGACAACCTCTACTTGAAATTCAGTAAAAGGAATATTATAATCAGTTTTATAATAAGTATCTGCTATATTCAACACCTTCACTACACAAATTATATCACTAGATAATGTTATCTCTTGAATATTTTCGTAATAAGTGTCCCAAGTAGCACTAGCAGTAATTCTCTCAATAGATTCCTTTTGTCCGCAAGCATTTAAAGAAACTAATAATATGGTACCAACTATAAAACTTAGAATATTTTTTTTCATAGTACTACCTCCATTTTAATTATTTTTTATTGGATATTTTTATATATAGAGTATATATCATTTATATCTGCCTGTTGAGGCGTATATATTCCATTTTGGTCATATACTTGTTCGGCAGATGGCAACATAATAGAACGCTTGGTGGAACTAAATGATTCATCTGCCAGTCCAATTGCATGTCCCATCTCATGGCATATAACAGCCCGTACCTTAGTTGAAGAATAAGAACTCGTGTAAACTGAATTAATAATAATAAATGCAGATGTTATAAAACTTGCAGGTTTTCTTGTTGCCGTCAAGCCTGCCCAGTTGACACCATCCACACGCTCTTCATCAATAGTAATCTTACCAGAATTATTGCTAAAAACAAAATTAAAAATTGTACTATTGGTCCACGAGTTAGCGGCTGGCTTACATCCGTTTATAAAATTTGCACTTACCCCAGTTGTGCTATAAGAGTATGTAGTACTACGGCTTGACCAGTATAGCCCATCTGCTATCGCCGCTTGAGAAGGAAATACATTTCCTAGTAATAGCACTACAGTACACATTAGAGAAATTAATTTTTTCCTCATAAGATCCCTCCTGTTCTTATAAGATAATAGTTTGTATTTACAAATCTATAGTATCTTAAAAAAAGGTTTTGTCAATAAAATTTTCAAATATTAATCTAATTATCATGTAATTACCAAACTTTTATTTATTCTGCAATCCTATCCCTGCATTTAGCCTTAGATGTAATAAGCCAGAGTTTTGCCTAATCCCTTCTTCTGATTCCACCTCACAGTGGATACCCTTGACTTTCGCTGTATCCTTCCCACTGCCGGGCGGATTAGAGGCTTTCCCCCGTTAGAACATGTGCCCACCGGGTACACCAAAATGCCACAGTGCCAGTAAGCATCGGCCTTGTAGCGTTTTTGTATATAGTGGTGTATGGAAATTAATTTCCATACATCGCTTAAAAATTCCAAAATCATAAACAAGAAAATCCCAACAGCCTCTTAATACAGTTCTTAGCGTACTATGTTTTGAGAAAAACGTCGGAAGCCAGAACTTATTCAGCAGGAAATTGTTAAATGTATCTTTCAGATTATCAGCACATCGGAACGCAATCGAAAACAACGCATTATAGCGGTTGATATATTTGGTGGCTACCCCGCAGTAATGGTTATATGTCTCTTTGATATAGGAATGCAGGCTATTGTCGGTATTAAGGTTAAATAATCCCCTGCCTCCTTCCTGGTTCACATCCACAACCGTACACTTTGCGATCGTCTCGAGGATGTGGTAACTGTGCAGACCATCTGTGAGTACCATGGTATTTTCTGCTATATGCCCGCGAAAGATCTCCTCGAGTTCTTCACTGGATGGCTTTGCGCGGTTTACAGTTGCTGCGATCACCCCGCCGTCACGCTGGATCCCAGTACAGATCGCAACATATTCATTTGAAATGCCGCGTTTTGAAGCTTTTGCACCATGTTTACGGGCTTTGCGTCCGGCTGCTTCTGGTACGGTTCCGCCTTTATAGCAGTCGAGTACAAAAGATTCATCTAATTCGGCGATCCCAGAAAGAAGGACAGGGCTGTTTTCGGGCAGGTTCTACATAGCCATAAGTACCTTATGCCGCATATTGAAGGCAGTCTGGTGGGAAACCCCGTATTTTCCAGCAGAGCTGTCCAGGGAGCCGCCACAAAGGGTGTCACGTATAAAGTCCGCCCATACAGACTGGCCGTAGTGGGAATCGGCCATTAATGTATTCGTTGAGTGCATAAAAGTCTGCTGGCTGCTGATTTATGGAAACAATATCAAGAACAAAGCTGCTGATCCGGTCGATGTCGGATTCCGGCAGGTTCAGGATATGGTCAAAAGTGTTTTTATTTTATCGTTCATTTGATTATCACCCTGGAAATATTATGATAATCACATTATATCAGAACGTAAGTTCGGTTTCAAGAGGGTAATATTATGGGCAACACACTTTTTGACTAACATCTTTCTTTTTTACCCAATCCTCCACATAATCTAAAAACCGCTCCGCTGCCCTGGATAAGCGCTTTTCATCCTTATATCCAATCCCCAGCCGCCGGAGCACAGGCTTCCGGAAGGGCTTTTTCAAAATATCATAGGGCATTTTCTCCAGCACCAGCCTTGGCAAAATACTGATGCACAGCCCGTTGGCCACCATAGCGGCAATGGTATGGTCGTCCCTGGCCGTAAAACGGAGCCTGGGGGATACCCCAAAATGGTCGAACACTGCTTCCACCTCATAATCCTCCCCCTCATCCACCAATGCAAAAGGATATTCCTCCAGGGCCTTCGGCGGAAAGGCGTCCACCTCCTTCAGGGGATGCCCCGGCGGGAGGATCACCACCAGCTCGTCCTCTGCCAAATAGATGGTTTTCAGCTTCCTCCTGCTGGGCACCCGCAAAAATCCCAGATCCACCCTGCCCTCCCAGATCCATTCTTCAATCTGCGCATAATCTCCATACATGATTTCAAATTCTATCCTCGGAAAATCCTCCAGAAATTCCTTGATGATATAGGGCATCCACTGGACGGACACACTGTGGAAGGCCCCGATCCGCAAAAGCCCGGTGTCCATGTGCAGAAGATCCCTTCTCATATTCTCCAGCTGCCGTTCCTTATTACAGATATCTGTAAAATACGGCAGCAGCAGCTCCCCCTCTGCTGTTGTCCGCACACCGGACCGATCCCGGTGCAGCAGGCGAAGCCCCATGTCCTCCTCCAGGGCCTGGATCATATGACTGATTCCCGATTGGGTATATCCCAGGAGATTGGCTGCTTTTGTCAGGCTGCCCAATTCTACGGTTTTTACAAATGCAAGATATTTTTGATTCCCCACTTCTCTCCTCCTTTACATTACATTTTCTCATGTTTTTCATTAAAAACATGCGTTTTACAAATCTATTTATCTATAGTATAGTGGATCTATCACCAGGAAACAAGTCAAATTTAAATGAAATGATACAAGGAGGTTCGATTATGTTGTCAACAATTACACCCTACAGATGTGCAGAATGCGGAAGCAGAAAGGTTATTCCCTGCTCCAATGGAAAAGAAGTAACACTTTCTCTTAGGAATATCATAAAGCGCCCGTCCATCACAGAATACAAATGTCCGGAATGCGGCGCCCAACTCCCCTACAGCATGAATGCCCGCGACAAGGCTGCCGTCGATTCCATGGTCCTGGTATCCGGTGAGGATGCCGGAACTGTGGCCAGATTTTTGAAAAAATATAAAAATATTGAGATTGATCCCGCGCTGCACCTGGTACATTTATACCACTGATGTCCATATGCTGCCTGACCAGTACCGGAATTCCTTTCTGCCAGCCACCTCCCGGAAACAAGTTCTCACGGAATCCCCCCGCTTCCCGGAAACAGGTTCTCACGGAATCCCCCCGCTTCGCCGGGGCAGACCCTCAAGTCTGTGCGCATTTTGTGAGAACCTGTTTCCGGTGTGAGGGGACAGTCTTTCTCTTTCCATAATTATTCTGATTATTTGTCACAATTCATTGATTTCCCGCGATTTTCTGATATAATTAAGTAATAAACTGCCCGACAAATGGAGCGTTTTAAAACTGCGATTGGCAATTTGCCATACACAAAATCCAAACACCTCAAATCTGCTCATTTTTCTTTTGAAAAATGCACCCCAAAAGGAGTAAATGCAATGGTTATTCAACACAATCTGGCAAGCATGGGAGCTTTCCGTCAATCCAAGATTTCCACTTCCCGGAAGGCCAAGACATCCGAACGCCTCGCCAGCGGCTACCGCATCAATCGTGCGGCCGACGATGCGGCCGGGCTTACTATCTCACAGAAAATGCGCGCCCAGATCCGCGGCTTAGCTCAGGCAAATGAGAATATACAAGACGGCATCAATTTCGTGAAGGTCGGCGAAGGGGGAATGCAGGAGGTACAGGAGCTTCTCCAGCGGATTCGGGAGCTGTCCGTTCAGGCAGCCAACGATACCAATACGGTGGGGGACCGCGCTGCCATCCAGTCGGAGATCGATGCCCTCACTGCTGAAATCAACCAAATTGCATATCGAACCTCATTCAACGGGCACCAAATGCTCTGCGGGGATACGACCGGATCCGTATCGGGCACAGGCAGCAGCGGCACGGGATCTGTGATAGACGGCATCGTGTCGGATGCACTCTCCAACCGTGCCACCTATGGCGGCTCCGGAGAGGATCTTATGAGCAGCGCCATCCAGAATCCTGACGGCACCATCGTTTTCTGCGGCAGCACGGACAGCAATGATCTGGATCTGAACGGCAGCAGCTCCACACCGGGAGTACGCAGCGGATGGATCACCAAGGTGGGGACGGACGGTGAGGTTCTCTGGACCACAACGGTAGGCAAGGGCGCAAACGAATACCTCTCTTCCATCACTGCTACGGCGGACGGCGGATATCTGGCAGTGGGACGCAGCAACGGGCGCCCTCTTCTGACTAAGCTGGATGCAGACGGAGGTATTGCGTGGACCTACCAATTCCAATGCTCCGGCACAGACAACAACGCCAACAATGCATTTCTCATGCAGGATGGCAGCGGACATGTCTTTCTCTCCATTCAATCCTTTGACGGAAACGGGATCAAGGACGGGAGAGGCAATCCCTTAGGCGGACCGGCTCTGGGCGGCCGGGACGCAATCATGATGGTGATTGACCCTTCGGTCAACCCCAATGACAATTATGATGCTTTTGAGAAAAAGGCATATCGGGTCGGCGGCAGCGGGAACGAACAGATCTCCCGTCTTTATCCCACCTCTGACGGCGGATATATCGGCGGAAACTATACACTTACCTCGGATTTTAAGCAGAGCAACAACGATGGCAGCGTCACCAGGCCGCCGACAGATGTCATCGGAAACGGCAGCCACAGCTCCTTTATCACGAAGTTTGACAAGGAGGGAAATGTGGAAAAGATTCTGCGGTTCGGGGACAACCATGCCCCTGG
>CAJUQB010000087.1:0-12429 GCA_910588285.1 uncultured Lachnospiraceae bacterium | reverse complement strand
TCCCACAACAGCGGAGAAAACATCTACCAAATTATAGAAACCGCTTCCGGAGAGTATGTGGTAGTGGGATCAGCCGCCATTTCGGATACAGTCGGAACGGACGTTCCCTCCACGGACGAGACAAACGGCAAGAATATCTGGGTCATGAAGCTGGACAAGAACCTGACCCCAATTTGGAGCAGATCCTACGGAAGCAGCCGAGACGATGTGGGCAACTGTGTTGTTGAAACGGAAAACGGCTTTGTCATTGCCGGAAGCGTAGGTGCAATGGATGGAGACGTAACCCAGAAGCCCGGGTATTCCGGAAATAACGCATGGGTATTTATGATTGACAAGGACTCCGGAGATATCATCTGGGATGAGGTGCATGGCGGAAGCAGCAGCGACTCCTTCAACTTCATCTTCGAGAGCGGCAGCGGCGATGTTCTGCTGGGCGGCAACAGCAGCTCCAACAATGCGGATCTCGCAGGCAAAAACAAAGGAAAAAATGATGCATGGTTTCTCAAGCTGGATGGGCAGACCGGCACAAACGCACCGCCTTCCGGGGGCAGTACAGGCACAGGCGGATCCTCTGTTGTCAAGAACGGTTTTATCTATCTGCAGGTGGGCGCAAACAGCGGGGACTGCTACCGGATTGATTATGCCGATATGCGCACCACTGCCATCTTTGGCCAAAATACATCCTTGAACGTGATGAGCCATAGCGCTGCGGAGCAGGTCATCTCATTGTGCGATCAGGCCATCAGCTATGTTTCCGAGCAGAGAAGCCGCTACGGCAGCTATCAGAACGCCCTGGAGCATCTGTACGCAGCCAATGCCATTACCGGTGAGAACGTATCGACATCTGAGAGCAGGATTTCAGATGCCGACATTGCAGATGAGACGGTGGAATTTTCACGCTGCCAGATTCTCGATCAGGTGAATTCCTCTGTCATGGCTCAGGCAAATATGGCAAACCAGACTGTGCTGAAGCTGCTGCAGGGGTAGCCCCGGGCTTTCTTACCAATAGCTCCAGGGGCGGCTCATAAAAAACTCCCGCAGCACATACTTCAGGTTCCAGCTGCCCTCCATAGCCTCCGCTCCCTCCTCCAGGATCACCGGAAGGACGGCAATCTGCTGTTCTCCCAGGAAATAGCTGACTGTGCCCACCCGGCTTCCCGCTTCCACCGGCGCCGTTAAGACTCTGGGAAGCTTAGGCACCACCCGCACCGCCTCATCGGCCCGTTTCAGTACCTTCAGGGACTGGGGCCGCACCGTTGGCTGTACCTGAACCTGCTGGTACAGCTCCCACCGGGCGGGTCTTGCCCCCTCCACCAGCAGCTTCGGCAATTCCAGCTCCTGGTCCCACACATCCTCATATTGATAATTTGCCAGGCCGTATTCCATGAGCTTCCTGGTATCCGACCACTTGTAGCTCTTATTGTTGGGCCAGCCGCAGGCCAGAAGGGCCACCACAAAGGTTCTCTCCCCCTGACGCAGGGCCCCCACATAGCAGTAGCCTGCATTTCCGGTAAAGCCGGTTTTCCCGGACAGCGCCCCCTCCATCATGGTGAGGAAGGCATTGTGATTATTGCAGCTGTAGCTTTTGTTCCCCTGCACATTGGTAAACTGATAGGACTGTGTGCGGGTAATTTCCAGGAATTCCTCATTTTTCAGGCAATAGCTCATCATCAGGGCCAGATCCCGGGCCGTCGTCCCATGTACCCCATGATCATCCTGTGCGTCCAGACCGTTGGGCGTAATAAAATAAGTATCCGTACATCCAAGCTCTGCCGCCTTATCATTCATCATGGCGGCAAATCCCTCCACGCTGCCGCCGATGTGCTCCGCCAGAATCACTGCCGCGTCATTGTGGGATTCCAGCATCAGGGAATACAGAAGGTCGCGGACCCGGAAGCGGTCCCCGGCAGTGACCCCCAGGCGCACCTTGGGCATGGTGGCCGCATAGGCGCTGACCACCGCCTCCTCCTCCAGCCGCTGGCTCTCAATGGCCAGGATGCAGGTCATGATCTTGGTGGTACTGGCATTGGGCATGTGGGTGTAGCCGTCCTTCTCGTACAGCACCCGGCCGGAATCCGCATCCATCAGCACTGCCCCCCGGGCGTACAGCGTCAGCTCCTCCGCCCTGGGGGTCAGGTCAACATTCCAAAAAAGGGAAATACTTAGAATCAAAAGAACAATCCTTCGGATCAGGCGCAATTTTTTCATTGCCTACCTCATGAAAAACATCTTCTTAGAAATATATGAGCCTGTTTCTCTCACTATGAACAAAAGTCTGCCTTCAGACCGGCTTCGGCTCCGAAAGGTGCGCCAGCAGGCCCGGCAGCTCCCCAAGCTCATGGATCTCATAATCCGGCTGCCATTCCATGGTACATGGATGCTTCTCCGGGTTAAACCAGCAGGTTGCAATTCCCGCATTGCGCCCTCCCTGCATATCCGAGGTCAGGCTGTCGCCAATGATTATGGCCTCCCTGGGCGCAAATCCGGGAATACGCCCAAAGCATTGATCAAAAAACCGCACATCCGGCTTGTTGTAGCCCACCTCCTGGGAAATAAAAATCTCCTGGAAATAGGGGCTGATGCCTGCGCTCCGAAGCCTCCCCTCCTGCACCTTCGCCGTGCCGTTGGACACCAGGTACAGCTGATAGCGGCCAAACAGCTCCTTCAGAAGCTCCTCTGCCCCTGGCACAAAATAATGTCCCTGGGAGAGATAGCTCTCATAGATCTCCCGGGCCACAGCCGGGTCCGCAGATATGCCAAGCTCCTGAAACAGGATCTGAAATCTGCCCACCAGCACCTGCTCCCGGGTGATCTCCCTGCGCTCCAGCCGTTCCCACTGAGACTTGTTGATCTCGCTGTAGCGGCGGGCCACCTCATCGCCTGCAGGCAGCGAGAGCTGCCCCAGTGTCCGTTTCACTGCGGCAGCCTCAGCCTGTTTAAAATCAAAAATCGTTTCATCCAGATCAAACAATAAATATTTCATATGCAGCATCCTTCTATGTCACACGATATGGATAAGCCTTCTACTTCTGTACGATATTGACGATCCTTCCCGGCACGTAGATCTCCTTCACAATGGTTCCGGTCAGCTTGTCGGCAACAGCCTCCTTGCCGGCTGCAATGGCTGTCTCCTTGTCCACATCCACTGGCAGCGCAATCACCGCACGCATCTTGCCATTGATCTGCACGGCGATCTCCACCGTATTCTCTACGGTCTTTGCCTCGTCATACTCCGGCCAGGTCTGGGCATACACACGGCCCTCATAGCCGCAGATGCTCCACAGCTCCTCGGTGATGTGGGGCGCCACCGGATTCAGAAGGATCAGAAGATCCCTGTACTCGCCCCGGGTCATGCTGCCCTTCTTGGCAAAATCATTCAAAAGAGCCATCATGGCCGCAATGGCTGTGTTGTATTTGAGGTTCTCATAATCGCTGCTGACCTTCTTGATGGTCTGGTGCATCTTGGTCTCCATATCCGGGCTGTACCCGCCGCCGTCTGCCAGGATATCCTGAAGCTTCCAGATCCGCTCCAGGAACCTCCGGCAGCCCTTCACGCCATTCTCAGACCAGGAGGCGCTCAAATCAAAGGCGCCGATGAACATCTCATAGGTACGCAGAGTATCTGCCCCATAATCCGTCACGATATCATCCGGATTCACCACATTTCCCCTGGATTTGGACATCTTCTCGCCGTTCTCCCCCAGGATCATGCCATGGGAGGTACGCTTCTGGTAGGGCTCCGGTGTGGGAACCACCTTCTGGTCATAGAGGAACCGATGCCAGAACCTGGAATACAGCAGGTGCAGCGTGGTATGCTCCATACCGCCGTTGTACCAATCCACCGGCAGCCAGTACTTCAGGGCTTCCTCACTGGCCAGTGCCTCCTTATTCTTGGGATCCGTATAGCGCAGGAAATACCAGGAGGATCCTGCCCACTGGGGCATGGTGTCAGTCTCCCGCTTGGCCGGGCCGCCGCAGCAGGGACAGGTGGTATTCACCCAATCTGTCATGGCTGCCAGGGGGGATTCCCCATTGTCCGTTGGCATATAGCTCTCCACCTCCGGAAGCACCAGCGGCAGCTCACTCTCCGGCAGGGGCACAAAACCGCATTTTTCACAATTTACAATGGGAATGGGCTCACCCCAGTAACGCTGGCGGGAAAATACCCAGTCACGGAGCTTATAATTGGTCTTGCCGGTTCCAATGCCCTTCTCCTCCAAAAATGCAATGATCTTCTTCTTGGCCTCCGCAACCTCCAGGCCGTCCAGGAAATCGGAATTCACAAGCTTGCCTGTGGCCACATCTGTGAAGGCCTCCTCCTGTACGTCCCTGCCGCCGGCCACCACCTCAATGATGGGCAGGCCGAACCTCTTGGCAAACTCCCAGTCTCTGGTGTCATGGGCCGGCACTGCCATGATCGCGCCTGTCCCGTAGCTCATCAGAACATAATCCGATACCCAGATGGGGATCCGCTTGTCATTCACCGGATTGACAGCCATGAGCCCTTCGATGGAAACGCCTGTCTTCTCCTTGGCAAGCTCTGACCGCTCGAAGTCAGACTTCCGGGAGGCCTGCTCCTGGTAAGCGCGGATCTCTTCCATATTGGTGATCCTGCCCTGGTATTTTTCCAGCATGGGATGCTCCGGGGATACCACCATATAGGTTGCCCCAAAGAGGGTGTCCGGCCGGGTGGTATAAACTCTCAGGGAATCCTCGGTCCCGTCAATGGCAAAGTCCACCTCTGCACCCTGGCTCTTGCCAATCCAGTTCTTCTGGGATACCTTCACCCGCTCGATAAAGTCTACATCTGCAAGGCCCTCCAAAAGCTTCTCCGCATAGTCCGTGATCTTCAACATCCACTGGCTCTTCACCTTGCGGACCACCGGCGCGCCGCAGCGCTCGCAGACGCCATTGACCACCTCTTCATTGGCCAGTCCCACCTTGCAGGAGGTACACCAATTGATGGGCATCTCCGACTTGTAGGCCAGACCTTCTTTGAATAATTTCAAAAAGATCCACTGAGTCCATTTGTAGTATTCCGGATCCGTGGTATTGACCTCACGCTCCCAGTCAAAGGAATAGCCCAGGGCATGGAGCTGTCCCTTAAACCGCTCAACATTGTTGGCTGTCACAACCTTGGGGTGGATCTTGTTCTTGATGGCATAATTCTCGGTGGGCAGGCCAAAGGCATCCCAGCCCATGGGGTAGAGGACATTGTAGCCCTGCATCCTGCGCTTCCTGGCCACGATATCCAATGCCGTATAGGGTCTGGGGTGGCCGACATGAAGCCCCTGTCCCGACGGATACGGGAACTCCACCAGTGCGTAATATTTGGGCTTCGTATAATCATCCGTGGCGGCAAAGGCCTTCTCGTCGTCCCAGGTCTTCTGCCATTTTGCTTCGATTTCTCTGTGGTTATAAGGTGCTGACATTTCTAGTTCCTCCTTGCTATTCTTTACAAAGTTTATCACACGTGAAAAATTTGTCAAGGTATCCCGGTGCACAAACCGCACTTTTTTACATATATTAACCCATGAAAGACTATTTTGGAGATATCATGGAACCAAATCCCGGACTGAATTATCTAAAAACCCTTCTATATGATGTGCCCGCTGCCTATGCACAGATAGAGGGAAGCAACGCCTACCCCGACCTGTACGGCATGGTCCGCTTCTATCCCACCACAGACGGCGTTCTTGTAAATGCAGAGCTATACGGCCTCCCGGTGCTTACCCCCATATGCAGCAACCATGTCTTTGGCTTTCACCTGCACGAGGGCGGCTCCTGCACCGGAACCGAATCAGATCCCTTTGCCAATGCCGGCTCCCACTACAACCCGGGAGGCTGTGAGCATCCTGCCCACGGCGGAGACCTTCCGCCCCTCTTTGCCGCCCAGGACGGCTTTGCCTGGAATGTATTCCTCATTGACCGCTTCAAATGGGGCGATATCCTTGGCCGCACGGTTGTTGTCCACGCCATGCCCGACGATTTCCGCAGCCAGCCCTCCGGGGATTCCGGCGCAAAGATCGGCTGCGGAGTGATTATGCGGACCTCTGCTTAATGCGTCAAAGGTGTCGACAATTAGTGTGGGGCTAGAGCATGGATAACTGGCGGTTTACCGCCAGGAGCACAGGAAAGGAGCCGGAAGCAAATCCATGCTCCCGGCCCCTTTTGTATGTTCGGCTGATTCAGTTGTATTCGCCGTATGATGCAGCGCAGGTACGATTAATCCTCGTCTCCCTGAAGCTGGTTGGCCCTTGCAGTCACTTCCTTCTCCTGGATATCGGAGGGCGCCTGCTCATAGCGTGCAAATTCATAGGAGAAGCTGCCGCTTCCGCCTGTCATGGAACGAAGGTCTGTCATGTACCCGTAGATCTCCATGTAGGGAACATCTGCCGTAATCTCCGTCTTGCCGCCCTCTACCGGGTTCATGCCCAGCACGCGGCCCCGGCGCTTGTTCAGATCGCCCATCACATCTCCGGTGTGCTTGTCATACACCACCACCTTCATGTTGGCAATGGGCTCTAACAATACCGGAGAGGCCTCCATAAAGCCCTTCTTGAAGGCCTGGCGGGCTGCCGTCTTAAATGCCATCTCGGAGGAGTCTACCGGATGGTAAGAGCCGTCGTAAAGCACTGCCTTCACGCCAACCACCGGGTATGCCGCCATGGGTCCGCTGACTACTGCTTCCTGGATGCCCTTCTCCACAGCCGGGAAATAATTCTTGGGAACAGCGCCGCCTACCACGATCTGGTCAAACTCATAGGGATGCTCCAGGTCGCCGGAGGGCTCGAAGGTCATCTTCACATGACCGTACTGGCCATGGCCGCCGGACTGCTTCTTATACTTGTATTCCACATCTGCTTTCTTGCGGATGGTCTCGCGGAAGGCAACCTTGGGTCTTGCCAGCTCCACATCCACCTTGTAGCGCTCCAGCATCTTGCTGATCACCACATCCAGGTGCTGATCGCCAATGCCGTATACCAGGGTCTGGCCATTCTCGCTGTCATTGACCGTCTTTAAGGTCAGGTCCTCCTGCATCAGCTTCTGGAAGGCCTGGGAGATCTTATCCTCATCGCCCTTATTCTTGGCCTTGTAGCGCTTGTAGGTGTAGGGCGTGGAAATCTGTGTCTTGCCGTATACAATGGGGTTGGCCTTGGTGGAGAGGGTATCCCGGGTGCCCACCTTGGTAAGCTTCGCCAAAGCCCCGATATCGCCTGCATGAAGCTCCGGAACCTCCTCCGGCTTATTGCCCCTAAGCACGTACACCTTGCCGATCTTATCATCCATATCCTTCTCAGGATTGTGCATCAGGTCGTCTGTCTTGAGCACGCCGGAATTCACCTTAATCAGCGAATATTTTCCGATGAAGGGGTCAACAATGGTCTTGAAAATGTATGCGGACTTGGGCTTGCCGATGTCATAATCGCCCTCAAAGGCCTCATTGGTCTTCAGGTTCACGCCCTTGCAGGGACGCTTCTCCGGGCTGGGCAGGTATTTTACAATGTCGTCCAGCAGGGTGTAAATCCCCTGTACCAGGATGCTGGAGCCCATGGATACCGGAATGATGCTGCCATCCGCCACATTGCCCCGCAGTGCGGAACGGATCTCAAACTCGGAAAATTCCTCGCCGGAGAAGTAACGGTCCATAAATTCCTCGCTGGTCTCCGCTACGGTCTCCATCAGTACCTCCCGGTACTTCTCCAGATATTCCTGGGAATAATCGGGCATCTCGATCTCGCTGACCTTGCCCTTATCTCCCCAGCGGTTGGCTGTCTGGGCCACCACATTCACATAGCCCACGAACTTCTCATTCTCACGGATGGGGAAATGGAAGGGCGCGATGCGCTTGCCGTACATCTCCTGGAGATCCTCCACCACCTGACGGAAGCTGGCATTGTCCACATCCATATCCGTAACAAAAAACATTCTCGGAATCTTATATTTTTCACAGATATCCCATGCCTTCTGTGTTCCAACCTCAATACCGGACTTGCCGGAAACCACGATAATGGCGGCGTCTGCCACGCTGACTGCCTCCTCTACCTCTCCCACAAATCCAAAGTAGCCCGGTGTATCCAAAATATTGATCTTGGTATCCTCCCAGATGATCGGAACAACGGAAGTATTGATGGAAAATCCGCGCTTGATCTCTTCCTTGTCATAATCGCTGATGGTATTGCCATCCTCTACTTTGCCCATACGGCTGGTGATCCCGGACAGGTAAGCCATAGCCTCCAGCAGGGTTGTCTTGCCGCTTCCCCCATGTCCCAGAAGGACGACATTTCTAATCTTGTCAGTTGTGTAAACATTCATATAAGATTCCTCCAATGCTGTTTTTTTACGATGTATATATTGTACTAAAAAATCACCCGTATTACAACTATTTTATTCATAATTTACAAGTTTTTCATAAAAACTTTGGATTTCCGTTCTTCCACACTTCAACGTGCCAAATTATTGACTTTTCCAGGCAATTCATGTATGATAAGTACATTCTGAACAAATGAGGTATGTATGATGGAATTTAACGGGAATTTTAATAAAATCGGAATTATCGGGCTGGGCCTGATCGGCGGCACCCTGGCCAAAACCATCCGCCGGATCTATCCCCGGATGGAGCTTGTGGCCTGCGACCCCTGCCGGGAGAGCCTTGACGCCGCCCTTGCGGAGGGGGTCATCACCCAGGCCTGCACTGCCCTCTCCCCGGAGCTTTCCGGCTGTCGCTATCTGTTCCTGTGCGCCCCGGTCCAGGAAAACGGCCGTTTCCTTCAGGAGCTCGCCCCGCTGTTAAGCAGGGACTGCATCCTGACGGACACCGGCAGCGTAAAGTCAGCCATCCATGAGGAGATCCGCGCTCTGGGGCTTTCCGGCTGCTTCATCGGAGGCCATCCCATGGCCGGCTCCGAGAAGAGCGGATATGCCAATTCCACGGCCTACCTGTTTGAAAATGCCTACTATATCATCACCCATGACAAGGAGATTGCCCGGGAGCTTGTAGAAGAATACCAAGGCTTTATCGCCTCCTTAGGCTGCATTCCCTTTCTCATGGAGCCGAAGGAGCACGACTATGTCACTGCCGCAGTCAGCCATCTGCCCCACATTCTTGCCTCCAGCCTGGTGAATCTGGTGCAGAAGCTGGACAATGAGGCGGAATACATGAAGTCCATTGCAGCCGGCGGCTTTAAAGATATTACCCGGATTGCCTCCTCCTCCCCTGTCATGTGGCAGGAGATCTGTCAGGCCAACCGCTCCCAGATCATCCGCCTCCTGGATGTATTTATGGAATCCCTGGCCCGGATGAAGACAGATATCGCTGACGCTGATTCCCACAGGCTCCTCTCCTTCTTCCAGGAGGCCAAGGATTACCGGGATTCGCTGCCCATCAAGAAGACCGGTCCCCTTCCCTCCATCTTTGAGCTGTACTGCGACCTGATTGATGAGGCCGGAGGGATTGCCACCATTGCCACCATCCTGGCCACCAATGGCATCAGCATCAAAAATATCGGCATTATCCACAACCGTGAATTTGAGGAAGGTGTCCTGCGCATCGAATTCTACGCAGAGGAGGCCCTGAAAAAGGCAGTAACGCAGCTTCGGAAGCATCGTTATGTCATCTACGAACGCTGATGACATAGCGCACCATGCAGAATGCCGTCAGGATCAGGCAGGCCAGCTCCGATACCAGAGTGGAGCACCAGATCCCCTCTGCCCCAAAGAGGCTGGACATGACCGTAAGGCTGATCACAATGAATACCAGGCTTCTCCCAAGGGAGATGGCAAAGGCAGGCACAGGCCGCTCCATTGCGGTAAAAAAGGCTGCCGGGATCACGTTAAAGCCCAGCACCAGGAAGGCGCAGGCATACATCCGAAGAGCCCTCACCGACGCGGCAAATATTGCACTGTCCCCCTCCAGGAAGGCTGCCACCACAGCAAAAGCCCCCAGCTGGGTCAGCCCAAAGAACGCCAGGGCGAACAGCGCCGCTGCTGCCAGCGCGTATTTTAACAGCCGGTGGCAGTTCTTCCGCTCCCCTGCCCCCAGATAATAGCTCACCAGGGGCTGCATGCCCTGGGCTGTCCCTGTCATGGTCATCAGCACCAGGGTGTTCACATAGCTGATGATGGTATAGGTGGGAAGCCCCTCCTCTCCGATTACGTTGAGAATGGCACGGTTAAACAAGAAGATCACCAGCCCGTTGGACAGCTCATTGAGCCCGTCGGACAGCCCCAGGGGCAGAATCCTTTTGTACACCTTAAGGGCCGGCCGAAACCGTCCCAGGCGAAGCCGCTCCCGGTGGGTCAGGAAATAGATCAGAAACACTGCGGTCGAGGTAGCCTGGGCCAGACCGGTAGCCAGCGCCGCGCCCCAGACGCCCCACTGAAATACCAGCACAAACAGCGCGTCCAGAGCAACATTCATCAATGCGCAGGAAAATACTCCCAGGGTGCTGACCTGGGGCGCCCCATTGGCCTTTACCTGAACCTCCAGATTATAGGAAATTGTGAAAAATACTGCAAACACTGCAATCATCCCCACATATTCCTTCACATAATCCAGGGTATGCTCCGTGGCCCCCAGGAATACTGCGGCCCGTTCCAGGTTCAGCAGGACAAATGCCGTCAAAAGCAGGCTGACGACCCCTGTCACCACAAGATTCTGGTTAAAGTAATTCCGGGCTGTCGAAAGCTCCTTACGGCCCAGGGCAATCGAGATCACCGTGGAGGTTCCCGTGGCAAGGAGAATCCCGATCATAAATACCAATGAGGTAAAGGGCATGGACAGATTCACCGCCGCCATAGCCCGCTCTCCCACACCCCGGGCCACAAATATCCCGTCCACAATGGTGTAGAGAGAAAAGACCCACATGGACGCAATGGATGGAAGGGTAAATTTCAAAAATTTTTTTCGTAATTGCATAGCTAAAATCCTCCTGTCTCCATGATAAACCCTCGTACAATCCGAAAGTCAACCCCTTATTTTTCATTCAGGAGAAACCCATGAACAATTTTTACAAAATCCATGAAATCGCCCGGCTCTTTCAGCTTCACCCGGACACGCTGCGCTATTATGAGGAGAAGGGACTGCTCTCCCCTGTCCGGGGCAAAAACGGCTACCGCATGTACACCATACAGGATATCTGCACCCTGAATGTGATCCGTTCCCTCCGGGAGCTGGATCTGTCTGGGGAGGAGATCCGCGCCTTTCTGGCTCATCGCAGCATTCAGGAAACCTTATCCCTCCTGGACCGGGAGGAAGCTCTCCTGGCAGACAAGCTGGCACGGCTCAAGGAGGCCCAGGAGGAGGCACGCCAGCGCCGCCAGCGGCTGGAGCACTACCGCAGTGTTCCCTTCGGCCAGGTTACCCTCACCCAGGAGCAGTCTCGTCCATATGTATTTTTACAAAGGGATCTTATTTTAGAAAAGGAGGTAGACTTCCTCCTGAAAACGCTGGAGCAGCAGCATTCGAATTCCATCAAGGTGATTGGTTCCCAGACCATGGGAGCAGTTCTGGATCATCAGAGCCTGGAAAAAGGTGTCTATGATCATTTTTCCAGCGTATTCTTCCTCACAACGCCAGGACAGCCCTGCGACGCCTCCCTGCCGGCCGGAACCTATGCCAGCCTGTTTTACCGGGGCAGCTACCAACGTCTGGGCGAGCATCTCCATACCCTGGCCCGGGGAATCGAAGATCAGGGCCTTGCCCCTGCCGCCGCTCCTCTGGAGCTGTACCACATAGACACCCATGATACCAGCCTGGAGGAGGAATATGTAACTCAGCTGCAGATGCTGGTTCAGTGAGCGCCTGCAGCTCCCATAAGGCAGAAAAGACAGAAAAAACAGGAAAAAAGTATTGCACTTCTCTCCTGCTCTCTCAATTCTTATAGAAGAATGTCTCAAAACTCCTGTCCTGACGGAGTATTACCTGCCTTCCTGCTCTTCTTCCGCATCCTGAAACATTTGATAAATCTGGATCTTCAAAGCATCCGCCTCTGTCATTCCCACAAAATGCCCGCCGTATTCATATTGACCGTCCTTTTCAACCCGACGAACGATCTTGATTACGGTCCAGATTACTTCCTTGGTCCAAATCAGCAGCTTGGCATTGTAAATGCTGCCCACTTCCAGATCAAGACTGGAACAGAATCCGATTCCTGTCTTGGAAAGATCTTCTACCGATACACGAGCATAACGTAAAGTCTCAATCTCGCCCTCATCCAAACGTTCCAGCTCTAACGTTACTTCAAGATCAAGGCGTTTATATCTCCTTCTCTCTTCCACTTTCCTCGTCTCCTTTCAGTCAGCGACATCATTATATCCTATTAATGTAAAAAAGTCAATACCTTCAAGAAAAAAATTTTATTTTTTAATAGTACTAGTTACAGTTCAGAGGTCGGCTTGACCGAAAGAAACCGATGGTATAGACTATAT
>CAJUQB010000086.1 GCA_910588285.1 uncultured Lachnospiraceae bacterium | reverse complement strand
GCAAGCAAGCAAGCAAGCAAGCAAGCAAGCAAGCAAGCAAGCAAGCAAGCAAGCAGGGCGGTACTATAACTATATAGTTCCGAAGATTTGTCATGCTCAATTTTATACCGTCAAAAGTGGCGCTCTTATGTTCGCAGGAAACTGTGCGGCGGGGAGCGCCTTTTTGCTTTGAAAACCGGCGGCGTTCCATCCACTTATTCAGAATATGAATGCCTATATTTCAATTAGCCGGGAGGTGACAAAAATATTTACAAATTGGAAAAGAATATTTGTTGTTGGGATGGCCTGCCTGCTGACTTTATCGCTTGTGGGCTGCTATGAATACCGGGGACCTTATAGCAAGGCGGATGTAGAGGAATATCTGACAGGAAGATACCCGGATGAAACGATCAATGTCCGGCAAAGGGGGCTTCAGACCTGGGAGTGTTGGTTTGATGAGCTGCCGGAGGCGGTTTTCCAGGTTTGGGTAGGCGAGGGCGGAGGCGATCCTGTGCCGATGCTTTACTCCCGGCTGGTTTCCGATGAAGCAGAGGTACTCCCGGAATACTACCTGGAGAAATATCAGGATGAGGGAGGCAGCCTAGATGCCTGGGAACTGCGTGACAGCATTTTCTATACGCAGTATAGCTCTATGGACGATGCCGGCTCCGCTCTGGAACAGCTATCCGACTTTTTCGCCTGGACAGAGGGCAGGCCTCTGTCCCAGCTGGTGCCAAAGGGACAGTATAGCTTTCAGCCAGAACTGCCCTGGCGGACCTGGGCTCCACAGTTCAACAACTTTCAAGAGTCGGTTGTTCATGGACCACAGGACGAAACGGAAGCGGTGCGGGAAGAACTGGAGGATTCCGTGAAGAAATATTATGCCTTTTATTGCCTGCCCTGTGATGAATTTTCCCAGACAGAGCTGGACGAATACGCAGTGAACGCCTGGCCCTGGACACCGAAGCCCAGAGTCCGGCAGGGGGAGGAAGTTCTGCCGCCGGAGCTGCTGGCCGGCATCGGCCTGGAAAGCGGCGTTGTCAGCTATGGCGGCCTTTATACGCTGCTGGTCCGTCTGAATTTTGATGTGGAGGGTACGGCGGAGCATTTTACCGTCACCGGCGCAGATGGTCATTCCTACGAATTTTCTTACAGTTTTTGGGAGGAAAAGGAGATAGACTGGACGAATAATGAGACCATCACCCTGCCAGTATGGTATCATCTCCGGGACGGCTACCCTGTTGGAATAGAGGATGAAACTGGCTGGATGTATCGAGGACCGGTGATCGGTCTCAAAGAAGGGTGGAACATTGACACCCATAATGGACACTTCCATTTTTATATGCCGTTTTTTGAAATTACCGGATTTAGTGCGTCCTGGGATACTGACTGACCTGTATCTTAAGATCCCGACCATGAAGATTTGGTTTGCGTCTGCGATGGAGGAAAATATTTTATTGAACAATGATTAGAGGTGAACTTGGTTGAAAAATAAAAGAGGACTTATCGGAGTTTTTTTGAGATGTGTTCTCATGATTTCTTTGGGGATGGCATTTGACCCGGAAAGGGATTATAAGTATTTGCCCTTTATGATCCTTATAGCTTTTGTGATGCTGATGTTCTTCCTTTTGACGATCAGCCGATCCAATTTGAACAGGCATCTAAAAACTGATTTCTTTTTCTTTGTTTCACTGGCGGTGATGCTGTGGCTTGGATGGGTAGGCGTGACATTAAGCTGGCAGTTTACCCTGGGCTTTATGGGTTCAGTCTGTATCCCCTGGTTTTTAATAAACATCTTCTGTATTTATTTGCACCAGAGGCGTGTAGTCGCCCGATGGAACACGGCCTATGCAGCCTGGAAGTCCGGGGGCAGCGCGGAGGACTATCTGAAAGAGATGGAACAGTGCGAAGCGGAATTAAAAAAAGATACAGGCATCATGCTTGTATATGGCGGCATCCCCTTGAATGATTACATTTCGGTACATAAGATTTCCCTGCTGAAAGAAATGGGGCGGAACCAGGAATGCCTTGCCCTGCTGAAAAGCATCCAGCCTAAAAATAAGAATCCGGAGGTGCAGAAAGCCCTTGCAGAAATGGAAACAGAACTTTCCAGTTGCCCTAAAGCAAATGATATAAATATGATTGGCGGAGGTAACGAAAATGTCTTTTGAAGTACGGATGAAAAAGAGAACGAAAATGATTGTTCTGCGAATCTTCAGCGCCCTTATGGCTGTGGTGATGATATGGTTCATCAACCTGGATTTTATACGACCGGCTCTCATGCAGGATGGCGCCTATCTGCTTTTTATAGGCTTTATTGGAATCTTCCTTATGTTCTTTGCCTGGTCTTTCTATGCACAGAAACGCCCGCGCATTAAAGTGGACGGCCAGGACATTACATTTTATCCAATGTGGCGTCCATCCCAAAAAGTCACATTGTCGGCGATTACTGCCAGAAATGTGAAAGGCGATGCTACCGGGGAGAAAATAGATGCTGCTATCGGAGGCGCGTTACTGAGCCCCCCGCTGGCTGATGCCCTGGAACAAAGATATACTGCCGCTTTACAAAATCCCAATCCTAAAGATATGGTATACACTTATTACAGCGGGGATACAAAGCTGATTTCTGTTTCAACGAAGAACATGGAAAACGTAGAGCGTTTTGATAGAATGGTGGCGGACAGATTAGAGGGCAAACCTCTGGAACAGGAAATGCCTGCAGCAGAAATACAGCCTGCTAAAAAGTCAAAGTTCCCTCTTGCCCTAGCTGGACTGATTGGTGTTATATGTGTTGTGGCTGCAATCATGCTCGCCCCACGCAAAGCATCACAATCTCCGGATTTGCTGGCAGGTACTTCCTGGATTTCCGGGAACGATAACTCACAATGGGTATTTGGTACAGACAAGACATTCCACTGGTATCAGACAGAGGGTGAAACAGACGACAATTATTTTGCGGGTACTTATGAGTTTCATGTTGGGCAGGATGCCATCAACTATTTGACAACAGAGTTTTCTGATTATGGTATAACAGAAAGAAAGATCAGGCAAGTGCTCTCCAGTAATTCAGAATACATGCTGGATAACTTTGTCTGCTTTTCCTGTGTAAACCAGTCCTTTATGCTGCGTGGCAAGGAGCAGCTTTCCGAAGATACGATTTCATCCTATCTCGGTTTCTTTTTGCAGGATGGCACATACCTTGATATTGCAAACATGACAACTGGCACTTATTACGGGTTCACAAAAGAATAAATTATCATGTGGATTGGATATACATTTTACTACTGCGATAAAAGTGGAATATCCCGCTGAACAATAATCAGAGGAGGAACAGAATGTGGACAGCAGATTTCCTCAAAAACAGAATACCAGTGAAAAACTGAAAGCAAGACAGTATGGGGCGGCAGGTTTCATCTGCCTTTTCATCGCTGTCGTTATGACCGTCATCCGCTTTATATGGGGAGGCGTTATGTTAGGGCGCGGGGGAGACCGGGTATCTTTGGGCATGGTTATTTTCCTGGTGCGTAACCTTGTGCTAATCTTTGGAGTTATAGACCTTATTTCGGCGGCTTACCATTCTATGCTCTGGAACCGAAACGGGCGGAAGTGCATGGATGACGATGATAACAGCTTGTTTTCTGACTGGAAAAGTGGGGAGCGTTCCCCGGTTAAAGTTTCGCTGGCTTTGATAGCCTGCATTGTGGTATTGGCGTTGTTGATTGTCGTACAAGGATAAGGAAAATTAGAAAATGGAAAAGCCCATAACCGGGAAAAGCGTTTGCAGGAAATGGATATTCTCTATCTTGGTGGTACTTCTGCTGATTGCTGTACTTATAATATGGCAATGTAAAAAGCAGGAAACAGAGTATTTCATTATACAAGCAATTATTGAAGAACTTCCACATTATCAGAGTGAAATTGAAAGCTGGGGATACGAAGTATCCGTATTGCCGAAAATGACCGAGGAGACGGATAACGCAGGACTTATGCGTTACTATTGGAAGTCTGCCGGCCCGGTTTTGATACTGGAAAATCAAGATGGTGGAATGTACTGCTTTTATGTGGGTTTCGATCAATACATCAGCGAAAGCACTTACATAGAAAACATGATGCTGGCTCCGGTTAGTCAATATGCGGAGAAAGAATACGAGGATGTTCTGAAAACAGTCCGCCTGCAAATCTGCAAGAGGGATATAAAGCAGGAACCTCTTTTTGAAAATACAGCGGATGCGGACGCAAAAGACTGCTATGATGTGTCTGTCTTGATTGAAATCACAGCGGAGTCTCTGGTAGACGGGAACGAGGTATCTGTTTTTGGCGGCGGTTTCTTTGAAACGAATTATTGCAGTAACAATTTTGAAGAATGTCGTTTGTGGAATGGGGTAGACCCCGCAAGCGCAAACCGCTATTCCGACCAGAATATCAAGCAGGAATATGGCGCTGCGCAACTATTGGAATATTACAGGCAAGGGCTGGAATTGCAAAGCCGATTGGTAGAATTATACCATGAAAGGCAGGGCGAAGATGGAAGGTAAAATAAAAGCAAGAATATGTTTTGCCAGTCTTATATGTGTGCTGGCGATATTGTTTACTTCATGTGATTTCCGTCTCAAATCCAAGCGGGAAGTGGAAAAATATTTAGAAAAGCAGTACGGCCAGGAATTTACGGTGCTTTCGTCTGAGTCTGTCACCGATGATTATTATTATGATGATGTATGGATGGTAAGGGCATATACCGTATCACCCAAAGACGACCCGGAAACACAATTTTTTGTATTCAACAAAGTTGAGGGAGAGAGTTTCGGTGTACTGGGCTTTCGTAACGGATTACAGGACACCTATTCACTTGATATTTTCGGCAAGGCGTTTGAAATACGGGCGGCTGATACAGATGTGCAATATTCTTTCGATTACTTTTATCCCGTGAAGTCATCATCCGTTTACTATTCTCGTTTGTGTGTGAACATCGAGCCGGTTTCTTCGGAAAATTTGGAAACTGTGTGTACGGTATTATCCCAAGCCTACGCAGATACATCCGAGGTAGTCAAAAACATACCCTATGGCGTGATTGTTGTGCTCACATATAGGGAACCTACATGGCCGGAAAATCAATCTTGCCTTATAAGGATTGACAGCTTTTATTTGAGTGGATTTGATACAAACACCGAAACCTTTGAAAAATATATTTTGGACGAGGTAAGTAAATATCAAAAGAGGCTACAGTAAACTGATCCATAAGGGCGTTACGTCCTTCGGTTTTACAGAGGAGTAAATTTTGGTATGGTATTTCAATAAAACAAGAAAGCAGGTGAGAAGCATGGGATTGGCGTATTTTTTCTTGTTTATTATGATACTGGGGGCAGCAGGGGCAGCGGTTGCTTTATTGGTGTTGGCGTGGATAATCTGGAAAAAATCTGGTTTCAAAATCTTTTCAGTCATCCCTGTGCTTTTGGCTGTGCCTTGCGCTGTTGCAGCATTTTACTTATTGGCAATCGTTTGGAGAGAGCCGCCCTGGGGGTTTCATTTCTGATGGGCTGACAAATATTCTTATAAAGGTTTGGGGAAAATGCCCCGAAGTAGGTGGCAAAAAATAATTACAGTTAGGAGCGTAGAACTATGGCAAAATTTCAACTGAATCCCGAAGAGACACTGATCGGCAGTGGGATGATGTCAATCTATTTGAAGCAGGGACTGAGCAAAAAGCCGTTTCAAGGGAACATCTATATCACTAATCAGCGGGCGTGTTTCAAAATCAGCATGATGCCCGGCACATTGGATATGGATTTACCGTTGGAAGACATCAGGGGATTTTCGGTGAGTGGTGTGGCGATATTTACCCAGGTAACAATCCACAGCCGGACAGGAGAAAATTATTCCTTTACGGGTTTCCCGGCAAAAAAGCTACAGGGCTGGCTGATGCAGTTAGGCGTGCAGAAATTGTAAGGTAAAATCGGAATTGGAGGAATATTATGGTTCGTGCAACTTTAGCATTCGCTTTTTTAATTGGTATCGTCTTGTTACAAATTTTTCTGTCGCGGACAGAACGCAAATGGCCTGGACTTATTTTACCTGTTATTTCATTTTTGTTTGGTTTTCTTTATCCTTTTAATATGTCGGCCGGTACACTAATTTGGCAAGTGTTTTTTGTATGGCTGTTGGGGAATATTCCTACCATTATTTTTCTTGCTATCTACTTTGCCTGTCGCCCAAAGCGAAAGCAAACGGCTGGTGAGTGAATGTAACTTATAGTTTGCTATATTGGGAAATTGGAATTTAGAGGAGATGAGTGCATGAAAAAGGCGATAGGAATTACTTTGTCAGTAATAGGAATTATAATGGCAGCAATAAGTCTGGTTTTTAAGGTAAATGAGCAAATGTCAGTAGCGAAATCAGTGTCCGTCATTGGCGGGGCAGATGGTCCTACTTCAATATTTGTTGCCGGCAAAATTGGAGGTACTCCAGCAATTACAGGAATAATCGTGGGAATTGTTTTGCTTGCGATTGGTATTTTTATTTTTGCAGGAAAAAAATAAATTCCATTTTGAGAGGGTGATCAGAATGAAAAAAATTATGTTTGGTAATAGTTTGATGCTTTTGGGTATCGCATTACTTATTCTTGCGGGATTAGAGATTATGCCGATATATGTTTTCTGGCCTGCTGTCATTCTTGTGCTGGCTGGTTTTATGATGGCTGTAATTGGATACTTCAGTAAAGGTAATAAGGAGAAACAGTAACATGAAAAATTTTAAGAACTATACACCGGAAAAATATGCAACATCTGATTTTCAAAAAATTGAAGAAGGGATTTACAAAACAAAAAGTCGATATAGCGTTGGCGATGAAGAGGTTTTTGTTACATCTCTCACATTTGAAATGGAGCCGGATTGTTATGGTGAAGAAGATGCGTCACCCAGAAATCTTACGCAAGTTCCGATTGAGGGGCTTCTGGATGAATTTAACCTTTTTGTCACAGATTTTTATGAGCAGTTAAATGAGACAAGTGAAACCATCTGTTATCAGGAGTTTGGTTCTTTTGATCTGGCGGATATTCAAAAGCTGAGGACTCTGATCGGAAAACGGTTTTATGCTGTACCATATATGGAGAATGGGGAAGAATATTATAACATGGTAACGGAATAATTCTGTTATCACCTGTCCGGAAGTAATGATTGGGGGAACCAACATGAACATAGAAATAACAGAAAAATATAAAGCATCTTTGATTCCATTCCCAAAAGAAACATTGGAACCGTTGAAACTGCCAACAGAGATATTTGAATTTTTAACAGAAACAGGGCTTCCGCTCCATGCGGGTTATGAAATTACTCCAAATGCATCGCTAACATTTTTGGATATGCCCTATATAAAAAAGCACGCCCATCTGCAAAACACTTTTTTAGACATTGCATCAATGGATATGATGGGGGAGCTGACGATTGATATGAAAACACAGGAAGTTTATCAAATACAAAAAGGGCGTGCAGACAGCTGGGGAAACTCTGTAGAAATACCAGTTTTTGCTAATGACAGCATTGGCCAGTTTATTGATTGTCTGGGGATATGGCTCTCTTTTTATCAACAGCTTCGGGATGAGGTTGATAAGAATCTGGCCATAAACCCAAAGTTCAGCCTTTTTGACCATAAAGAAATGTATGAGCCAATTTTAAATAAGCTGAAAGAAATTGATCCGGAATCTGTAAAATGGCGAAAATACTTCTGGCGCAGGATGTGTGAACCAGACATTTTATAAATAACGGGAGGAACGAATATGAAATATGACTTATCTGCTGTCGAAATGTTAAAAATGCTGGGTTATGACCAGCCAACAGGCAGGGAATGGCTTGAAAAATTAAAGCAGGAGAAACAGATAAGCCTGCCGAAAGCCTACACAGAATTTATGGAGCTGATGGTGGACTGTCCTCTTTTGGGTACGTCCAATCTTTGGATTGGGAAAATGGAGCATAAAACGTCTGCGCATATTCCCTGCACATTTTATGACCAGCTACAGGAAATGATAGACGACCGTAAAGACTGTTGGTCAAAGCGTCCTGGCAAGTATGAGCGCTCACTCTACGATCTTTTTCAGCTTCCGGCAGAAGAATGGTCCCAGACGGTTGACAATTATCTTGTGATTGGCAGTGATTACGCAGGCGGGATGGGCGAGTTTGGCATCCGCATAGAAGATCTGCAGAAAGACGATCCTCCTGTGTACTGGCACAAAGATGCAGACAGTTTTTCAATGTGGAAACTAGAACATGAAAAATTATCCGATTTTCTGCTGAACGTATTGATAGAAGCGCTTGCCTGCGTGGACTATCAGAGTGCGGAATACGAACTGGAAACAAAGGGGTGGCGGTATGAGGAATACTTTGATCTCAAAAAGGATGACTGGGTTGCAAGTAAGTCCGTGTTGAAACGGTATGGTATTGATTATGCTGCCATCAAAAAGTACAAAGCCAGCAGCGGAAAAGTCTTTTGCTGCTATGATGAGAACAGAAATGCTTTTTTTGTTGGTTCTACAGCCGAAGGGGAGATGTCCCTGTCTGCAATCAACCGTAGCGATGCAGAGCATATCTTTTTAGACCTTGACAGTTTGGAATATCTGTTTGAAGAAGCCAGGCTTTGCATAAAGGACAGGGAAAGGGAGGATGAACTAAGCCAATACTATATTTACACAAAAATCCCAAAAACAAAAGTTAGCCTGTCTGATTATTGCCAGGCAGATAAGCCTCCCCAGAAAGGAGAAAACGGGGAAAGCATTTGTCCTGTTACTGCAAAAAGAGAACCGTTATACGTTCTATGCAGCGGAGCTGATTTTATGGAAGTGATAACTGGGGTATTGCAGAAAAAGCCGAAAGCTATGAATGGAGAATTGCTGGAGGCTCTAAATGATTATCTGCAAACCAGGAATCTATGATAGACGGATTTTTCAATCTATTCTATGGGCGATAGAAGTGTTTATAAGAGACAATGAATATGGAAGAATTATATCAAAAAGGGATGGAACTGTGGGAAACCGCAGAACAGCTGATAAAACAGCACAAAATCGATTCTTCAGAGGGGCGCAGTGAGACGGTATCTTACCAAAAGCAGGCGGTTGAGTGTTGGCAGACAGCCGCTGAGCAGGGGGATGCAAGGGCACAGCACCAGCTGGGCTATTACTACTATAATTATAGGAAAAACAGCAACAAAAATAAAAGGCATTTGAATGGTACAGCAAGGCCGCTGAACAGGGATATGCTCCGGCACAATATGAACTTGGTTTCTTATATTCCTATGGATTGGGAATTCCGATGAATTATAAAATGAGCCGCTATTGGTACGAAAAGGCTGCTGAGGGAGGAATGGCGTCTGCCGCACATATACTGGGAGATAGATATTGTGAAGGAAAATCCAGAAATTACAAAAAGGCAATATATTGGTACACGAAAGCGTTGGAGTTGGGAATGCAGGGGGCTGTGGAACATCAAATTGGATGGTGCTATGAAAAACTTGGAGATTTCAGCCATGCCATAGAATGGTATATGAAAGGAGCGGAAAAAGGCATTGGCAATACAGCATATCACCTTGCAGAACTGTACGAAACCGGGACAGGTGTACCTAAAGATTTCACAAAAGCCATAGAGTGGTATCGAGTATCTGCAAAGCTGGGTTATCCAGACGCTGATTTATGGTTGAAAGAAAAAGGATTTTAACTATGAAAAAAGAATCATTCTCTTTATGTATAATTCTGCGGAATACAATATGTGCTACGCTTGTCTTCCTGGTGATGCTATCCGCTCCCACTGGCTGGGTGTATGATCTGTGGGCTGGGGAGGGAACAGAACAGGGGCAGCGGCCTAGTGTGGATGTTCAGCGGCTCCAGCAACAGGAAGATATAGAAACTTGCTTTTTGAGCAATACCCCAGTTACCGTGAACAATAGAGAATTGGCAGCTTGCCCGTTGGCACGTCTGCGGGATTCGGAGCAGGCAGGCGTACATATGCATCATAATAGCGGTGTGAAAAGGTCAGTAAGCGTTTCGGAATACATTTATGCCGATTACCCTATTCCGCCTTTACAGCGATTTGTACAGGGCTTCGTGGGCGGTTATTATAACCGTTACCATTTGCTGAAGCTGGAAGATGGTTCCTGGCTTTGTGTGTATTTTGACGATTATCTGGCATTAACAGGGGCAGACAATTATCCAACTGGCTATGTCCGCTATACCACCACCGCGGAGCGCCGGATGCTGAACCAGATGGCGGAGGATTATGATGTTGATCCGGTTTATGTGTTGGATATGTACCGGTATGGGAAAGTAAGCTGGATGATGGATATTCTGCTCAGGCTTGCCGTGTGCGTGGCCGCAGCTGTGATTGTGTGGAGTATCAAAAAGGCTTTTAAAATGCAGTTTTCCCACCGAAGATGAGTAATCCAAAAGCGTAGATGAGGCGGCGTAGTCTATGGCGGACAGTTTTGTTTGGAATTATTTGATCTTTGGGACAAAATGCCCAGTTGTAGAAATATTAAATTCATGGAGGAAATGCTATGAGCAATAAATTTTTTGCGGATGCTTTGTTTGTTTCTTACATCAAAGGAATACCCTCTAACGAGCGCATTCCGTATCTCCAGGGGGAGTCACTTACACAGGAAATCGTAAATCGCTTGACAGATCAAATACTATCTGGAATTGTCTGTTCTGTCCAACTTGACGATGAAACAAAGGAAAATAGTTTGATTGCTGATTTTCGGGAAGGATGGTCAACTGTATATATTGTCAAGGAATGCGAGAATTATTATGAGTTTGTAAATGATCAATTTCCAACTTGTGAAACGCAGTTAAATATCACTGGCGATGGGCCTACTCCTCAAAAACATGCGACTGAGGATCTGCAGTTAATGGCAGAGATCATGATACATTTCATGCAAACGGGAATGGTATATCCAGACTGTACATGGGAGCATACAATCCATTAAGGTATCAGAAACAATTTGGTTAAAGAAAAAAACTTCTTTAGTAAATATAGAAGGAAGTGAAAGCCTATGTTAAACACATTTCCAATAGAAGAATTGCGCTCATTGTTAGAAAAGGCAAGGGCCACAGATGCCGATTTGAAACAATTTGGCGCAAAACATCATAAATATCAATGGAATCCGCCAGCGTCTCTCAAAGAGATAGAAAAATTCGAGAAGGAAACAGGGATTTCGCTTCCGGACGGCTACCGTAACTTTCTGCTGCAGGCGGGGAACGGCGGAGCCGGGCCTTTTTACGGCCTGTTTTCACTGGAGCAGGTGAAGGGCTGGCTGAGCTGGCAGGTGGAGCCGGGAGAAACGCCGTATCTTGCTCCGGGAACTGATCCGGATTCTTTAAAAGATTTAGGCGACAGGGATCACGACTGGCGGCGGGGCTGTATTCCCATTGAATCTCAGGGAGATACTTATTTTACTTATCTGCTGGTGGCAGGGCCGGACCGGGGCCGTGTCGTTTATATAGAATATGAGCGCTCCTGGATATTCTTCCCCAGGGAGCCGGACTTTTTATCCTGGTATATCCGTTGGCTGCGGGAGGCGGCAGCCGGTTACGATATGGGGTGGTTCGGCCTTTCTCTGGATGGCGACGAAGAAACGCTGCGGAAGCTTTACATTCAGGCCGATACGGATGCGGAACGTCTGCTGGCGGTCGGCAGCATGGACAAGTTCCCGGCTTTATCGGAGGCTTCCCGGGATTTCATATGCGGGATTTTGGATGATTGGATCGCAAAGGAAAATGTGGACAGCCTGCCCCTGCTGGCTTACCGTGTAGACCCTGTGTTATATGGACAGTTTTTGGATAAACGGTGGGAAGCAGGGTTGTTTGACCAGGTAGTCTATGAGTTGTACCACACGCCTGCGGAAAGGAAAGATCTGGCGAAGAGCTGGAGGGAGCGCATTCTGGATAAGCTGTCGGAGCTTTCCCCGGAAACTTATTGTATCGCCATCCCTCTTTTAAGGATGGGCGGTGAAGTGAAACTGGAACAGGTGGCGTTTCTTCTGGACAAAGCCGAAGGCAGGGAAAAAAGGGAACTGCTCTATGATCTGGGGCGTTTTCCGGACGCAAAGGAACACCTGGAGATATGGCTGGACTTTTTGCGGGAACGGGAGGATTTGGAGCTGCTCCATTATGCCCTAATGTCCGTTCCCCGTGTAAACGAGTCTCGGTTACGGGAAGCATTGCTTGAGGTGCAGGAGGCATTTCCGTTTGCGCTGGAGCATATTCATGTGGACGATTATAAGGACAAAGAAGCAATGGAGCGTTCTTTCCGCCGGGATGCGGAACGCAAAGTATACAAAGGGGCCGGCACGGTGTTAAAGGATTTGTTTTATGAAAGCATTAACCCGGAGAATACCCGTTTTCCACGCCCGTACCGTCTGGAGATGCCGGGAAATGCGCTGGCTGACCTTGGCATGTACCGGACATCTCCGGCAGACGGGATTTTGCTGCATCCGCTGATTGCCCTTGCCATCCGGCAGGAATCGGGCGGACGGCTGCCGTCCACGGCCTGGGACTGGGGGCGGAAGTTAAAGCAGATGAAAAAGCTGCAGCTTGTCCTGTCCGAAAAAACAGTCCAGAGTTGGGATGATGAAAGGCGCTATGCGTATCTTCGTGCGCCGGAGGAACATTTTCCCCCGGAACCTTACTATTATGACCTCCGGGGCTGGTCTGTTATCGGGCGTATGGAGAATTTACGGGAACTGCGGATCTGTGAAATATGTGTGGAGGATTTTTCTTTCCTGACAGAATGTAAAAATCTGCGGACGTTATCTCTCTATAATACAAATTTTACGGATTGCCGGTTACTGCTGAAACTGCCTAAGTTAAAATATATTGACCTGCGCTCATGCCGCTTGATACATAAAGAGGTTTTGAAGAAACTTCATGTGGAGTGTGAGCTATAAAATAAAGGAGATATGCTATGTCGGAATTATTAAACAATGTTCGTTCCCGCATTGAATCGTTGGGGATAGGCTTTCAATTTGTAAAAACAGTCAAAACCGGAACAAATGGAGCAGAACGGGAAACATGGCTTTTGGAATATGAGGGTTCCCAGTTTATCTTTGTACCTGGCAGGAAACATGTCACTTTGGGATGGGATACAGATCAATGTCCTCTGGGAGAAGGTGTATTAGAAGGTCTGCAGAAAGAATTTTCTTCCGGTCATGAATATTACTATGAGGAAGAAATGGAAAATCTAAAAGGTGACTATCAGGAACAGATCGAGGAAGCAGAAGAAAACGGCGATTCCGTGAAAGCCGATGAGCTGCGTGCGGAACTGGAAGAAGAATTAGAGCAGATGAACAAAGACATAGAAGAAAAAGGCTATGCAAGCTGGGAGGGCTTTCTGGCAAAGTGGAACGAGCATCTGTCCAGGTGCCTGTCTCCGCTGCGTACTGCCGATATTGGCGATATGATTGTAGAGGTGGACAGCCGCTATCTGGACGAGGATGCGCCATCCCTGGAACAGGCGGTTCTCTCCCTGAAACAAGGACCTTTTACATTACCGACAGAAGATGAATGGGAGTATCTTTGTAATGGCGGCACACGGACATTGTTCCGTTGGGGCGATACATTAAGCGATGTAATGACGGAGATCTTCCAGGTGGGCGCTGTTGGGGAAACCAGGGAAAATACAATATTGGAGCAGCCTAATATGCTGGGTCTGTTCATTGCGTATGATTCTTATAAAAATGAAATCATTGATAATACATCCTATACAAAAGGTGGGGATGGAGGATGCTCGCTTTGCGGCGGTGACGGAGCAATCTATGTCCTGCCCTGTTATACTGCTTTTTACCGTCATCCAGTCAACGAACGCTGTTCAGGTTTGCTGAAAAACTATTTTTGTTACCGGCGCATTATTCGACTGCCATAATAAATTTGATTATATAGGACGGATGTTATCTATCACCTGATTACTATGAATCTAAATAAATAGGGAATGACAGGGGGCAATATCAATGAAAAAATGTATACCACGTACATCTGACCGTATTATTACTGTTTTGGCGGCTGTTGTTTGTGCAGTTGCAGCATTTTTCGCTTGCCGGGAATTGCTCTGTGGCGGACAGCCTCCCGCAGTATTTTTCGCGATGACTCTTTTATTTGGCGGTGTAGCCATACATACAATCTGGCGCATGATCTATATGGGGAACTGGGGATTTTTCTATGATGATGAAAAAATTATTTTTGCCCTGTCCCGTAAAGATCACCGTGAGTTTCGATGGGATGAACTACAAAATGCGAAGACGAACATTTTCTATCCATCCTCGCCTGCCGCATGGTATTTTTACTTTCAGGATGAAAAGAAGACAAAGAAGATCGCCGTTACGCCTCGTCTGGCAGGCTACAATGAGTTTGTAGATATGCTTAGAAAAAAAGGGTTTCCTGCCCAAAGCCCCAGTGCTCTCAATTTTGATAAAAATACCGCTAAGGATATTTTCCAAGAGGTATTTGGAGAGGATTTTGGCAAAGGCAGCAAGAATGGGAATAAATAAGTATAGTTATATACGAAATTCCCTTTTCGGAATTGTGTACACATTGGAGAATAATTTATAAATATATGTTATAAATAGCAGATAAAGATATTAAAATCAAATATATCGGAAGTTGTTGGAGGAAAAGTATGGAAAAAATTTCTGTGTTGTTAATTTCTGTGCCGCTGATGATAGTTGCTATCGTGTGTACTTTATTTGCTGATAGAATAGATACGGTTGTTAAAGGAGATAAAAAGGTTAAAAAAGTGATAGTCGTATTTGGTGTGGGAGTGTTTTTGATTTGTGTGCTTGCTATTGTTGTAAGTATTTTAGCATAAACATCCAAATCTGAAATTCCAGTTTGCTCTTTTCCGAAAAAGGAGATACGAAAAGCTGAAACATATTCATTTATATAAATAAACAGGGAGATTTTGTTATGGCATTTACTTTGCAGATCAGACAGAAGAAACTATTTGGAAAGACAGTACTTGATATCCCATCGCTGGCTCACGCCTGTGGCTTTTGCTATGGTTCCAATAATGATTTTTATATCCTGCAGGAGAATGAGCAGGCAAACGGAACGGCTGTTTTTTATCATCCGGAGCATATCGGTCGGGGAATCTTTTTTGACGGCAGCAGAGCCAGAGAAGGGTATTATGAGATAAGCTATAATATTCCTACAACCAGAGCGGAGATCACAGATTTTGCCAGGCTTGCAGGAGAGATAGAAAAACGTCTGGGCAAAGCAGAGATGTACTGCGTGGAAGAAGAGAGGGCCTTTACCAGCAGGGAATTGGAACAGGGAATTGAGGGTTTTGCTGCATTCAGCCGGAAGTCACTGAACCAGTTTTGCGGAAATAAGGAATTTAAAAGCCATATCCTTACGCTGGCACGGTGGCCATATACACTGACGGAGGACAAGGTAGCCGCATGGGAGGCATGTACGGATCTTTCTGATTTTGAGAGGACCCTGCATGGGCTTCAGGCACGGGATGTCTATTATGCAAAGCCAAGGCTTCTGCAGAAAAACGATACAAAAGAGATTGGAGCCTTTTATGCCTTAACAGAAGAATGCGAAAGTATCTTTCCTGTCCGGGCTGACGGGTTTCTGAATCTGAGTGAACTGAAAGTGACAGAGGGATTTGTACAGTTTGTACTTTACAGTGAGCAGCGTGTGCTGGAAGGAATGTTTCCTTATGAACAGTTTATTGAGGAACTGAACAGATATGATGTCCGAAAGTTTGATGCGGATCACATTCTGATTCCGCCTATGACAAAAGCAGATCTGGAAAATTTGGCCGAGAGACTACGTTGAAAGGGAAGGTTGGCATGAACGGAGCAGCAGGAGAAAAGCAGGAAGCAGAAAAAAGGATAAAGGAATATATACAGGCAAGCTCTATGAGCTTGAGCAAAAAGGAAGAGCAGGATTTTAAAGAACTTGTGATTCACAATGAGGAAACGGCAAAAAAGGTATTCCGGGGTTCAAACCATATAGGGAAAGCGTATATCCTGATCTTTTTGAATTCCCAGGGGAAAGGTGCAGACATTGCAAAAGAGGAGGCGGCAGTCTGGGCCGGCCAGATGGAATTTATAAACAGCAATCCTTTAGAAGAACGGGCATTCCGTTCCTGGCTGTCAGGAGAAACAGATACCATGCCGGAAACAATGCCTGCCAATAAATATATTATGGGATTTCCCCACAGAAAAAATGTGGAACTCTGCTATTTATCAAAGGTATGCACATTTACGGAAAGACTTATCGTTTATGGGATAAAAAAAGGATATGTGGATATTGTACGGGGGCCGGTGAAGGAGATGATGCGTGAGATTGGAGTGCCCTATGCACACTCTTTTCTTGAACATACAATCCGGACGTACCAATTATCAGAAGAAGATATCATGCAGATGTATTCCGCAATCTATGCGATATCCGGAAACGCAAAAGCGGAAAAGGAGTTTTACCGAAATTTTATCTGTACATGGCTGGAGCAGGATAAGGACAGGTATCTGGCGGCCATTGAAAAGATCAGCAAAGATATGCGGAAAAAGATATTTGCTGTGTTAAAAAGAGAAAATCTGTATACAGCATAACACTTAACAGGCATCTGCAACTTCAGGGGGTACATATGGGAAAACTAAAATCTATTATCTTTGTGGTGGGAATTATGCTGCTGATCTTAGCAGCGGCGATGGGTTATCTATCTTTCAGGTATCTGTCTGCTATCCTCCCCGCTGACAGTTACGAGGACAAAGGCGTTTATACCTTTTCACCTTATTAGGTACTGCCCGTCCAGGTTCAGAATACGGGAGCCAGCGGACGGGATCGCCGCATGAACCCGACGAAAACCGCCTATATGGTCTACTATCAGGATATCAGTGGAAGTGGCTATCAGTGGAGCGAGCAAGCCCTCACCCGTGAACTGGGCCAGAAGATTGTGGACGCAGGAGCAACAGTGGAGCGGCGGGTGCTGGCAATTCCCGCTGACCGCTCCTATATCACCGTGGAGCCGGATCAGACTGCGGGAAGCTACACAGCAGGACTTCGGCAAAAGTACATCACTGCCCTCGTGCTGGCGGGTGTTTATGTCCTGTTGTATGTGGCGGCGTGGTGTGTGATAGGCGGCATGAAAAGGAGAACGGGGCAGACATGAAAATAAAAATTGTGCGTCATGTTGTTTCTTTATGCTGGGTAACAATGGTTGTTCTATTATTGACTGGCTGTAATCCAGCAGCAGGTGCAACAGAATATGAAGTAATATATCCGTCCGGTTATAGCAGAGATTCCTATGCTTATGATGAAAAATCTCCCATTGAGGGAAGTTCTTGTTATCTTCAATGGGAAAAAGCGGATGATTACGAGAAAACCTATGACTACGATATACATATTCTGGATGAGAATGATTCGGTATTGTATCGTTATCCCGATGTGGGAAGCAGGGCGATGCGTGGGAGCATACAGGAAGATAGTAAAACCTGGATTTGTGCGGAACATTGGACGGCTCCCCACCACAATGGCTATGTGGAAGGCTGGCTGAAAGAAAGCGATCTGCTCCTGATTGATTTGAGTGATGGCGAGATACTGTTTCAGGACAAGGCAGGAGAAAATGAATTTTACATCACCACATATGGAACACGATGCTATTTCTATCTTCCTGGAAAAGAAGAAAGCGAGAAGCTGTTTGGATTGATAAAGGTACCAGCGGAAAATGCGGTAATTTATTACCGGGATATTTCGGACTGGACACAGAAACACATGGTTTACACTTTTGATTATGTGGCAGAGCCTGATATTGATACAAGTAATGGAGTTAAAACGCGCGTTAAATTTTATATATATGAAAACCAGCTTAAAGTGGCATGGACATCCTTTGAACCTGTTGGTAATGGGCGTTGGGAGTACCTGGAGAAAAAGGCTTATGAAATCCCAATTACTGAAAATGCTGACGAGTGAGCCAAAAGCGCAGATGAGGTGATACAGACTATAGTGGACAAGTTTGTTTGTGGTTGCCTGGCCTATAAATAAAGAGAATGGCAAATAGAAATATAGAGGAGTGAGTTGTATGAATCTCTCTTTAATTGATGAGTATGTGTATTTAGTTTTGACAGATAATGGTTGGACAGAAAAAAGGGATTTTCTAACTGCAGATAGCTGGATAGAGAAAATAGAACAAAAATGTGGGTTTCATTGTTTTGAGTATGCAAGGGAAATTTTACACCTGCTCGGCGGCATAAAATTTCGGGAGTTTTCACCGAAGTCTGGTCAATATTTTTTGGGAAAATACGATGGTGATGTCAACCGTTTAGAGAAAGGGTATTTGCGTGCCTTGGAGCGGTTAAATAATTTAAGTGAAAAGAAATCATTTGAAACTTATAATGGAGCAACTTTTACTTTTGATGCGTGGGCTGCCTTTTTAGATCTTGAAATCGTAATTGATTTGAAAACAGCGGAACAGGTAGTCAGTGAAAAACTATTCCCCATAGGAACTGTTGAACCGGATGGTATAACTTGTGCTGCTGAAAGCGGAAACATTTATACGCTATTTGATGACAGTATTTTCTTGTCAGGTGATTGTATAGAAAACTATTTGAATATGTTGTTTATCCACGGACGAAAACCGAAAAAGTTAATATAACTTCATTTTAGGTTTTACAAACCTATAAGTCCTCGGCTGCCAAGGTCAACGGCAGATAAAACCTTTGGATGGGCTGCTGGATCATGTATTTTGATATTTACAAGAAAAGGAGAGGTTCGCAGGTGTGGTGAAACAGAAAAGACTATTTATGATTTCCTTATTACTGCTTATGGATGTGGATTGGAAATGGGAAAACAAATCAACTATTGGTTAAAATATGAAGAATTTTTAAAAATTGCACAGACAGCATTAGACTGTGGATGCGTCATCATTAAGCCGAGTTCAGGGAAAAGAAAGTATGGGCAGACTTTAGACATAGTTACAGAGGATAAGTGTCGTTATTACTTTTATTTGCCAGAGGCCGGGACATTGATGTCGCAGCAAATTCCATTCCAGAGTGAACAAATGATAGGATATAATGCGGCAGGTAATACGGTTATTGAGGCAGGCTTTTCTTCTATATATGACAATAAAAAGGAAATTACAAGAAGCCGCTTATTTGTAATCTCCGGATATTATAATGAAACGGGAAAATACATTGCAAGACCAAAATGTTTAACCCAAACATATCAAAAATTGGTTCGCATTGTAAAAAGAATAGCTCCCTATACAGAGATAACAGACCATATCATCAGTACCCAAAATAATGACTATTTACAGGAAAGAGAATGGATACATAAAGAATATATATCCGCATCCTGTTTGAAATTGAAAGCATCAATGAATTATAAACTGGTCTGAGCCTAAAAAAATTGGATTGAAGGAAAATGCATATGAACGTGGCAAAATTAGGTGACACAATTATTAAGACAGGGATATGCAACTATGGTATCAAACAATATCATGAGGTAAGCGCCTCGTGGACGCTCCCTCCCGAACCGTGCGGGCACCTC
>CAJUQB010000085.1 GCA_910588285.1 uncultured Lachnospiraceae bacterium | reverse complement strand
GGGGGATTTTATGCCCTTTTACACCCTACATGTTCTACAAAACTTTCATACTTAAGCAAAGACTGTGACATGATTATTGGTTATATTGCTAACGACAGAATGTTCGTTGTCCTGGATCGTTTTTTCAATGGAGAAATTACAGATATGGCACTGACAAATAGCCTTTCGGCGTTGAAGCTTGGTAAGCAATATGTAGCTTTAACAGAAAAGGCTTGCGAAAAAATAAAAATTCTTGATGAGCAGGTACTCACCAAGAATGATCGGGATAAACTAAAACAAGAAAGTGAAGCCAACCGTTCAAAAGGCATTGCAATGGCAGATGAAATTTGCCGGAAATATCGTCGTGAAGGTAGGTTTTTTGATGAAATATTAGAGGGCAGGTGAATAAAATGGAAAATTTTACTCTTGAAAAGCGTCAACTTTGCGACATACAAGGCCGGTTATTTGAACTTGCCCTGACAACCGGATTAGATTGTCCATCGTTTATAGAATTTTTTATGAACAGTAGAACGGCCGCTGCTCTTGACGATATTTATGATCGCTTACAATGGGCGGGGGAGGAATATATTCTTGAGGAATTAAATGATGAAGCTGGCGGGCTGAAAAAGGCTGGCACAACGTATTCTTTGGAAGTAATGTATTGGACAGGATATACTTATCGCTATTGGCATTACTACACGGGTGAATGTAGTCATGAAATATTCAAAATCGCTGATGCCAAAACAATGAATGAATGCTGGCTTGGTTTTCATACGTTGGATGTTACAATGGCCATTGATGATTTGAAAGAGATTCATAGGCAAACATGTAAGGAATGGCCTCGCCCTTGACAGCTTCGTGGACGGTTATTTTTCCAACGTTTATCCCATTGACTGCGCAGTGCCGCCTGTGAATGTATGATCCTGCCGAAAATGCGGTGTACTGCTGTCAGCATGGAATTCCACCTGAAATATAAAAGGCCGCGGACCCCGTCATGGAATCCACAGCCAATATAAGGAGTTGATATCCCCTCCTGCGTGCCAGTCAGGGTAGGAGGATGGACCAGGCCGGTGGCGACAGTCACCGCACCAGGGAGCCGATCCTTTCTTCCTTCCAGAAGATATCGGAAAATTTATAATTTCAGATTTTTTCAATTCCACGCCCCCAAGCTCCAATAAAACCAGCTCTAAAAAATGTATTGGCAATCAAAGGATTGTATGGTCTTGACCGATGTTTCCCCATTAAATCATTGATTGTCCAGTCTTCTGGAAAAATACAATCATTCGCAATATAAATCTTATCTACATACACACTGATTTGAATTTTTGATTCCATTGTACCATAGAAGCCTGAAAAAACCATAACCGTGTCGGTTAGTTCATTGTATAGATTCAACTAGCAGTAGAAAATAGAAATATGTGTGCAGCAGTTCAGCAGCATTTCAAATATGCATATGGAACAATTGGCCTTGGCAGTTTCTACCGGATCATATTCCCCGCAATATACCCATCCAGATTGGCATCTCCCACCCGGTCAACCGCGTGGCAGTCCCCAAGCTCCACCACCTCTGTACCAGCTGGGACAGCGGCGCGGAGCCGTTCCACTTCACTGCGGAGACTTTTCAGTCCCAGGGCGCAGACTACGCCGTCTGCCGGTATGGTGAAAATGGCGCCATCCTCATCCTGCACCTCTACGCCGCTGTCTGTCACAGCCAGGCATTTGGTATTGACAAAGGAACGGACGCCAAGCTCGTCCAGCTTGTCCATAACGCAGGTGAAGGCCATATTCCGGGCCTCCAGGATCAGTCGCTCCGCCATCTCCACGATGGTGACGTCACAGCCCTCCTCCGCCAGCTCGATGGCTGTCTCGGCCCCGACCATGCCGCCGCCCAGAATAACTACCTTCTCCCCAAGGCGGGAGCCCATGCCGTAGGCATCCTGGGCAGGGAGGGCCTTCTCAACGCCGGGGATGGGCGGCAGGTTCGGCTCTGACCCTACGGCCAGCATCACGATGTCAGCATGGAAGCTTTGGATAAAGGCCTCGTCAACGGTGGTGTTTAACAGCACCTCAATGGGGCGTTCCTGCACCCGGCGGATCATCAGGTCACGGAAATTGCGCAGGTCATATTTGGCCTTGTCATGGTCCAGGAAATATAGAATACCGCCCAGCCGGCTGTTTTTTTCTGCCAGGGTCACCTGATGGCCCCGGTCGCAGGCGTACCGTGCGGCGGAGAGGCCGGCGATCCCGCCGCCTACCACCAGCACCCGTTTGGGGCTTTCCATTGGAGGAAACTCCGGTCGTTCACAAAAGCCTATGCCCCAGGTGACCGGGTTGACGGTGCAGTAGGCGTGGTAGCTGTGGCAGGCGGAGCGCTCTGCATCCCGGGCCAGCTCCATCTCCTTGGTGATGTGGTATTTTTCCAGATAGGCCAGCTCCTTCTCATGCTCATGGGAGCCGGCATAGCACCGCATACACCGCAGGCAGCGGTTGATGTCATCGGCCCTTCCGGCGGCCACCTTGTTCATAAATTCCGGATCCGCAAAGGCCTGTCGGCCGACAATGACAAAATCCACAAGATCCTCTGCCAGCATCCGTTCCGCATCCTCCGGAGAATTGATGCCGCCGATCAAGCCCATTTTCACGTCCCGGGGGCATTTTCTGCGGATCACTGCTGCAGTGTCTGCATTGCAGTTGTGGCGGGTGTAAAGACTGGAAAATTCCAACGTGCGGTAGGAGCGGTAGTAATGGCCGGAGGAAATGTGGAGAATGTCTACCAGGCCGGAAAGGCGGGTGGAAAATTCCGCCATATCTTCGGCCGTGGTACCCCCTGGCCAACGGTCAGAGCCGGAGATGCGCAGCTCAATCAGGAAGTCCTCCCCCACGGCAGTACGCAGAGCCCCAAGGAGCTCCAGTGGAAAACGCATCCGCCCCTCCAGGCTGCCGCCATATGCGTCGGTACGGGTATTTTCCAGGGGGGACAGGAACTGGCTGAATAGCCAGCCGTGGCCACCGTGGATGAGAACACCGTCAAAGCCGGCATGCATAGCGTAGCGGGCACAGTCGCAGAAGTCCTGAATGGTCTTGTCCATCATCTGACGGGTGTAGCCTATCACCTGGGTGCCATCCTCCTTGGTGAAGCTTACCGGGCCCCAGGGATGGGCATTTTTGGGATGGGGCGTGCCGATAGAGCCCAGGTGGGACAGCTCCATCATGGCGATGGCGCCATGGCTCTGGATGAGACTGGCAGCCTTCCTTGCTCTGGGGAAGAATTCACCGGATTCATCGGGGATGTCCACGTTTTCAAAGCCCCGGGCCGCGTCGGCGGAGTTGACGGTGATTTCCCCGGAACAGACCGAGGCGAAGCCCCCGGCAGCCCGCTCCTCAATCATGCGGTAATAGGGAGCGTCAAGGCTGGTGGCAAAGCTGAAATACCCGGTGGGCGCGGCCAGCATCCGGTTGCGGTAGGTTTTTCCCCGGAGGGTGATGGGGCGAAGCAGGTGCTTGTAATCTGACATGGTGAAACTTCCCTTCTATGTAGTATTTATCTCAGCATATATTCCATTTTATCCTGAAAAAGGGATATATGTCAATGGTTTGTGGGTGCTGCGCAGTGGAGAGATGGAATGTGGGATGGCAATTTTCTTGAGCCGGATGGATTGAGGTTACTTTTCACGGGTCAGGAATGCGCACTAGCTGCGCATTCCGTGAGAAAATGATTCAGGAGTGAGGGGCGATTTTTGCGTAGCAAAATTCGGAATATCGCCCCGAATCGTTACTATGAGCGGCCCCTGGGCCGTGAACAGTAACCCTGGAAGTTTTGTGACAGAGATTTTTTTTTAAAACCAGTTGAAAAAAGGACGGCGTTGTGGTAGACTTTTAAAAAATGTCGGGGCATATATGCCTTGACACCCAAATCACATCCAAGCCCCTCTTTTTTTTTGCCCAAAGGAAAGAGAGAAAATGAGGAGGAATTTATGAAAGCATTTTTGATACTGGAGGACGGGACGGTGTTTGCAGGAGAAAGCATTGGTTCCGACCGGGAGATCATCAGCGAAATTGTTTTTAACACATCTATGACAGGATATCTTGAGGTCCTCACTGACCCTTCTTATGCCGGACAGGCAGTCGTTATGACTTACCCTTTAATCGGAAATTATGGAATTACACCGGATATGGAATCGGAAAAGCCCTGGCCGGACGGGTATCTTGTGCGGGAGCTATCCAGGATGCCGAGCAATTTCCGCTCCACAGGAACCATACAGGATTTTTTGAAGCAGAATGATATTCCCGGGGTAGCGGGGATTGACACCAGGGCCCTTACGAAGCTTCTGCGGGAGAAGGGAACCATGAATGGCATGATTACTACCAATGGGGCGTATGACCTGGAGGAGGTGCTGCCGCGGCTACGGGCGTACTGTGCCAAGGATGTGGTATCCAGGGTGACCTGCGCCAAGAGGACTCTGCTTCCGGGCAGGGGAAAACGTGTGGCTTTGATGGATTTTGGAGCAAAACGGAATATCATACGCTCCCTTCAGCAGCGGGGCTGCCAGGTGACGGTCTATCCGGCCCACACCAGGGCGGAGGAGATTCTTGCGGAGGGGCCCGACGGCATCATGCTGTCCAATGGCCCCGGAGATCCCAAGGACTGCAGCAGTATCATCCAGGAGATCAAAAAGCTCTATGACAGCGATGTGCCTATTTTTGCCATCTGTCTGGGACATCAGCTGATGGCGCTGGCAAATGGGGCAGATACCTACAAGATGAAATACGGCCACCGGGGAGGCAACCATCCGGTGAAGGACCTTAAGACCGGCAGGGTGTATATTTCCTCCCAGAATCATGGCTATGTGGTGGATACGGACAGACTGGATCCTGCGGTGGCAGTGCCTGCCTTTGTGAATGTCAACGACAACACCAATGAGGGCCTGCAATATACCGGGAAGCAGATTTTCACGGTGCAGTTCCATCCGGAGGCCTGCCCGGGTCCTGCAGACAGCGGGTATCTCTTTGATCAATTTATCACAATGATGGAACAGAACAACAATCGCCAGGCAGCGAAGGGAGGAGAATAATATGCCAAAGAATCCGAAGATCAAAAAGGTGCTAGTGATTGGCTCAGGTCCCATTGTGATCGGCCAGGCGGCGGAATTTGACTATGCAGGTACCCAGGCCTGCCGCTCCCTGAAGGAGGAGGGCGTGGAGGTGGTGCTGGTGAATTCCAACCCGGCTACCATCATGACGGACAAGGAGATTGCGGACAAGGTGTACATCGAGCCGCTCACTGCAAAGGTACTGGAGCAGATCATTTTAAAGGAGCGGCCGGACAGTGTGCTGCCTACCCTGGGAGGCCAGGCGGGGCTCAACCTTGGGATGGAGCTTGCGGAAAGCGGCTTTTTGGAAGCCCAGGGCGTGGAGCTGATCGGCACGACGGCGGAGACGATTTTCCGGGCCGAGGACAGGCAGGCCTTCAAGGATACCATGGAGAAGATCGGGGAGCCTTGCGCGGCCTCCCAGGTGGTTCACAATGTCTCTGACGGGATTGCTTTTACCAATACCATCGGCTATCCGGTGGTGCTGCGTCCGGCCTATACCCTGGGAGGCAGCGGCGGAGGCATTGCCCATGATGAGGCCGAGCTGACGGAGATCCTCACCAACGGACTGCGGCTTTCCCGGGTGGGAGAGGTACTGGTGGAGCGGTGCATTGCCGGCTGGAAGGAGATTGAGTACGAGGTGATGCGGGATGCGGCGGGCAACTGCATCACGGTCTGCAACATGGAAAATATTGACCCGGTGGGTGTGCACACCGGGGACAGCATTGTGGTGGCTCCCTCCCAGACCCTGGGGGACAAGGAATACCAGATGCTTCGGACCTCAGCCCTCAACATCATCAGCGAGCTTGGGATCACCGGGGGCTGCAATGTCCAGTATGCCCTCCATCCGGAAAGCTTTGAGTATTGCGTGATCGAGGTGAACCCCAGGGTCAGCCGCTCCTCGGCTCTGGCCAGCAAGGCCACCGGCTACCCCATTGCCAAGGTGGCGGCAAAGATCGCAGTGGGCTACACCCTGGACGAGATCAAAAATGCCATCACGGGCAAGACCTGTGCCAGCTTTGAACCCATGCTGGATTACTGTGTGGTGAAGATTCCGCGGCTGCCCTTTGACAAGTTTCTGACGGCCAAGCGCACCCTCACCACCCAGATGAAGGCCACCGGAGAGGTTATGAGTATCTGCAGCAATTTTGAGGGAGCCCTGATGAAGGCCATCCGTTCCCTGGAGCAGCATGTGGAGAGCCTGGCCACCGATGAATATATGGGCCTGTCCTATGAGGAGATGATCGCCCGGCTGAAGATCGTGGATGACCGCAGGCTCTGGGTGATCGCCGAGGCAGTCCGCCGCGGGGTATCCTATGAGACCATCCATGAAGTGACCAGGATTGACCTGTGGTTTATTGATAAGATTGCCATTTTGGTGGAAATGGAGAAGCGCCTTCGGAGCGAGGCCCTGACGACAGCGCTGTTGCGGGAGGCCAAGCAGATGGAATTTCCGGATACCGTGATTGCGCGGCTCACCGGGAAGACTGTGGAGGCTGTCCGGCAGCTGCGCTATGACAATGGGATTGTAGGGGCCTTCAAGATGGTGGATACCTGTGCGGCGGAATTTGAAGCCACCACGCCCTATTACTATTCGGTGTACGGCGGGGAAAATGAGGCAGTATCCTCCCATGACCGCAAAAAGGTGCTGGTATTGGGTTCAGGGCCCATCCGCATCGGCCAGGGCATTGAATTTGATTACTGCTCTGTCCACTGCACCTGGGCCTTTGCCCGGGAGGGCTATGAGACCATCATTGTCAACAACAACCCGGAGACAGTGTCCACGGACTTTGATATTGCCGATAAGCTGTATTTTGAGCCTTTGACACTAGAGGATGTTCAGAATATCGTGGATATCGAGAAGCCGGACGGGGCAGTGGTGCAGTTTGGAGGCCAGACGGCCATTAAGCTGACGGAGAGCCTGATGGAGATGGGTGTGCCCATCCTGGGAACCAGGGCAGAGGACGTGGACGCGGCGGAGGACCGGGAGCTCTTTGACCGGATCCTGGAGGAGACCAGAATCCCAAGGGCAGCAGGGGGAACGGTGTATACAACGGCAGAGGCCAGGGAGGTGGCCAACCGCCTGGGCTACCCGGTGCTGGTGCGCCCCTCCTATGTGCTGGGGGGCCAGGGGATGCAGATCGCATACAGCGACCAGGAGATTGAGGAATTTATGGAGATCATCAACCGCATTGCCCAGGATCATCCCATTCTGGTGGACAAGTACTTAGAGGGCAAGGAGATCGAGGTAGACGCGGTATGCGACGGCACAGATATCCTGATTCCGGGCATTATGGAGCATATCGAGCGGACAGGCGTCCATTCCGGGGACAGCATTTCCGTCTATCCGGCCTTTACCATCAGTGAGCATGTGCGGGATACCATTGTGGAGTACACCAGGCGCCTGGCCCAGGCCCTCCATGTGGTGGGACTGATCAACATCCAGTTTATTGCCATGGAGGAGGAGGTCTATGTGATTGAGGTGAATCCCCGCTCCTCCCGCACAGTGCCCTACATCAGCAAGGTGACAGGAATTCCCATTGTTGATCTGGCTGCCAAGGTAATCCTGGGCAATACCCTGAAAGAGATGGGATGTCCGGTAGGCCTGGCTCCGGCGGCGGATTATATTGCGGTAAAAATGCCGGTATTCTCCTTTGAGAAGCTGCGGGGAGCGGAGATCAGCCTGGGGCCGGAGATGAAGTCCACCGGCGAATGCCTGGGGATTGCAAAGACCTTCAACGAAGCGCTGTATAAGGCGTTTCTTGGGGCAGGCATCCAGCTGCCGAAATATAAGCAGATGATTATTTCCGTCAAGGATGCGGACAAGCCGGAGGCGGCCCGGGTGGCAAAGCGGTTCGAGGCTCTGGGCTACACCATCTATGCCACCAGGAGCACCGCAAAATATCTGAAGGAACAGGGCGTGAGGGTACGCCGTACCAACAAGATTACCCAGGAATCCCCCAATGTGATGGATCTGATTCTGGGCCATAAGATCGATCTGGTGATCGACACCCCCACTCAGGGCCGGGAGAAGTCCAGGGACGGATTTTTGATCCGCCGCAATGCCATTGAAACCGGCGTCCACTGTCTGACGGCCATGGATACTGCCAATGCGCTGGTGACCAGCCTGGAGAGCGCCAATGATGAAATGACGCTGGTGGATATTGCAACCGTGAAAAATATATGATACCATCAAAGGAAAGGACAAACAAGTAAGAAACAGGAGGTATGACATGAAAGTAGCAGTAACCTATGAGAATGGACAGATTTTCCAGCATTTTGGACACACGGAGCAGTTCAAGGTCTATGAGATCGCAGACGGGGCCATTGCCGGGGAGCAGGTGGTAGACACCAACGGAAGCGGCCATGGGGCCCTGGCAGGCTTTCTTCTGGAGCATGGGGTAGATACCCTGATTTGCGGCGGAATCGGCGGAGGCGCCCAGATGGCCCTGGCAGAGGCCGGAATCCGGCTGTACGGCGGTGTGTCCGGTGAGGCAGACGCAGCGGTACAGGCATTGCTGGAGGGCAGGCTGTCCTTTGACCCGGACGTACACTGCGACCACCACAGTCATGAGGGCGGGGAGCATTCCTGCGGGAACCATGGCTGCGGAAGCCATAGCTGCGGCCATTGATTTTTGAAAACCCGCCGGGGCAGCCACAGCTGTCCGGCGGGTTGAGCGCGTATTTGAAATGCATTCCCGGCATCTGCACACATTAGTCGGCCAGGACAATGGGGAGCAGCATCCGGATATGCTCCGCTACGGCCTGGCGCAGGTTGTAGCTGCCGTCATTGGTGCACCAGTGATAGACCTGGCCCCGGACGGAAATCATCAGGAACTGCCCAAGCCAGAGAGCCGTTTTTTCTGTCCGGAATACGCCCTGCTCCATTCCTTCTTCCAGGATGGAGGTGAGGAGCGGGTGCATGCCGGTATCCGAGCTGCGGTCAAAGCATTTGTTGGCTGAGTTGTAAAGGATCCGGGTCAGGTCCAGGGAGGTGACCTCGCTGCTGTACCTGGCGTAGGCATCAAAGAAATGTAAAAGCTTTTCCACTGGCTCAGTATATTCGGCCAGGTCTTTTTTCACTACTGTCTCAAAATATTCGTCTGCAATGATGTAGGTCTCATAATAGACATCCAGCTTGGTATTGTAATAGTTGTAGAAGGTGCCGATGGACACGCCGGCGGCTGCTACGATATCCCGGATGGTGATCTTGTCAAATTCCTTTTCATCCAACAGCTTTAAGGCTGTGTCAAACAGCAGCTGCTTGGTCTCGGCAGCCTGTTCCTTGCGGGTCAGCTTTGTCTCTTCCATGGTGGCCTCCTTGGGGGATTTCTTTTATTTACTATACACTATAACCTGCGGTTCGTCAAAAGGTAAATATTTTTCAGTTCTCCCGGTATAGGAAATGTGTTCGTATTTGATTTATGTCCTAACCAAAATATTGACTTATAACTTTGAGAAAGTTATAATGACATAAAAAAGTTAAAAGGACGGATGAAGTATGGAATATCTGGAAAGAGTACTGGGCGTAAAGGTTATCCGGTCGAAGTGGGATAAGGAAAATAAGCTTCCATATTACCTGGTTGACAGATACAGCTTTGAACTGGCAAAAATAGATGAGATGTCTGTGTTAATCGTAAAGCCGAAGGGAGAACTGGATACGATAAACGCAATCAAAAAGCATATTAGCCGATTGGGCGGTATTATCTCCTGCCCGGTCGTATTTGAGTTAAGCGAAATTACAAGACAACGCAAGAAGTCCTTTATTGATGCGAGGATTCCATTTGTTGTCGCAGGGAAACAGATTTACCTGCCTTTTATGGGAATGCTGCTTTGGGAGAAATGTGATAGAGAGCAGAATCTGACCATACCGAATAGACTGCAGCCTTCTTCGCAGATGCTTTTGTTTGCGTTTCTTCAGGGAAAAGGCAAGCCGATGCAGATGAGTCGGATGGCAGAACAACTGCAGTTTTCCGCTATGACGATTTCTCGTGCAGCCAGTCAGCTGACAGAGGTTGGACTTCTACAGAAAAAGATGGTTGGAAATCAAAAGCTTTTAGTTTCGGAATTGACATCAGAAGAGCTGTTCAGGAAGGCGGAGCCGTTTTTGGCAGCGCCGGTAAAAAAGACGATTTATATTTCTAAGACTGACAAACAGGAGGATATGTTTTTGTCAGGACTTACAGCGTTGGCAGAGGAGACGATGTTAAACCCTCCCATAATGGAAACATTGGGCTGCGTCTGTCCGGAGAGAGATTTTCCTGATAGGAGTAATCAGCTGATTGATGCAGAGATGCAATGTGCCCTGCAGCTGTGGCGTTATGATCCGCGTCTGATCAGTCAGAGCAGCAGAATAGATGTTTTCTCTCTTGCAACATCCTTAAAGGATGAGAGCGATGAGCGAGTAGAACAGTGTATAGAAGAACTATTAAAGAAAGAATGGAGATAAAAATGGTACAAGGGATAGAAAGTTTTCGGAAATGGTTTGCAAACTACAGCGATCAATATGTGATTATTGGCGGAACGGCCTGTGACCTTTTAATGACACAAGATGATTTTGATTTTCGCGCCACAAGGGATATTGATATGGTGCTGATTCTGGAAAGTCTTACACCGGAATTTGGCACACATTTCTGGCAATATGTACGCGAGGCAGGCTATGAACACTGCAATAAGAGTACGGGAGAGCCACAGTTTTATCGTTTCTCTCATCCGACAGGCAGCAATTATCCGTATATGATCGAACTATTTTCAAGGCGAAGTGAACGGATTCAGTTACCGGCGGAGGCGCGGCTGACACCGCTTCCGCTGGACGATGAGATATCCAGTCTGTCTGCGATACTGATGGATGGTGAATACTATCGTTTCCTTATGAGAGGCAAAATTGTGTTAGACAGTATACCTGTTTTGGATGCAGGATATTTAATTCCGTTTAAGATTCGTGCGTATCTGGATCTGTTAGAGCGTAAAGCGAACAAAGAGGCGGTAGACAGTAAAAATATTCGTAAGCATAAGAATGATGTTCTGAGACTCAGCGTTCTTTTAACAGGAGAAACCAGGATTCCTGTGCCAGATGAGATCTACACGGATATTGTAAAATTCCTGGAGGATGCCGGGAGTAGCAAAATTGATGTAAAGCAATTTGGAATTCGTAATCAGTCTCAGGCTGAGGTTATTGAGAAAATCAGAAACGCTTACATAAAAGAATAATAGTTTATTTGCCGGGGCGAGCAGGATTCGGAAACCGGGACTGAAACCGAAGAAACCCAGCAGCCTGAAACAGAGATCCCGGAGGAGTACCAGCCGGAGGAAATTCCCGGCGAGAATCTGGAGGCTTCCGGCGGCGAGGGAATCGTGGAGCAGCCGGAGGAAGGCGCTAAGTTCCAGATTTCATACGGACGTTACACGGTGCATCAGATTGAGGGCAAAGAGGGACAGGTATTTGTAGAGGATTTCACATCATGGATGGGAATCAAATAGGGCTAAGAAGATTTTGATTTATTCATTACTTGTAGAAAAGACAAGTAATGAATAAATACATACTACAATCATCCAAAGACCAATTCCCAGCAAAAATACAAGATTATTGTTTTGCACAAACAAGACAAGCAAACACTGAATAATCCCAAAAGGAATTGCTGTGTATCCGGCAAAGCGATGCGTTTTTTGCCAGCATAGTTTATCCTTTAGAATCCAAGGCAATTTGAACCCAATGCGGCTGCGGTAAGGCATTTGTGGCAACAAGTTCCCGACTAACACCATTAAGCCTCCCACGATAAGCACAATACCTTTCATGTAATTCATCTGCAAACCACAATACTTAGCCACCGTGACAAAATAGAAGAGAAAAATTCCAAGCCCCAAGAGGTTAATCGCAGTCAGAGTAATATCATTTCTCACTTTGTTATCACTTTTGGAGATTTTGTGAGGAAAAAATGCTACAATAGCTAACGCAAACAAAAGAGCAAAACAAATCCCGATAAAAACCCAACGGGAAGGGCTTTGCATGAACAAAGGGATTTCATTGGGAAGATACTTAAAGCACAGAACTGTCCCTATGATGAATATAATTAAGAATATCGTATTCAGACTTCTATATAGTTTCATTCTCGTTTCCCTCTTTTCCTGCCGTTTTATTTGTGTCAAAAAACTCCAAAAATGCGCCTAAAGTTGTTTGCAATACAGAAGCATTAAGGGAATAAGTAACGGACATCCCCGTCCGTTCGCTTGTCACTAACCTTGCTTCTTTCAAAATATCAAGGTGCTTTGATATGGCAGGCTTTGAAATCGTAAAGTTCTCAGAAATTTCTTTCGCTGTCATATCACCATTCGCAAGCAGCTTTAGGATTTGTCGTCTGGTATCATCAGATAGAGCTTTGAATACAGTAGTCATCTAAACGAATCTCCTTTCCCAATAATACTGTATTCATTTTTTCTTGTGTGAGAATTGATGGTAAATCAAATACGGAGCCGGAGTAAGCAGTAGTATAAAATACTTGCTTGCATACCAGCCAGCCTCTCCATTCACATCAAAATGGAACGGTATCTTGTCTGGAAGGAAAAATGTTACCACGAACAATAGGACAAAGGTTCCAAACAATAACACCATGGGGATCAGTTTCTTTTTACTCATATTTTTTTCCTCCGTTTGTTTGATATATTTTGAAAGGTAATTACTCTTGATGAGACGCAATTCCTTTACACACAAGTAAAATTAGAATACATACACTGCACAACAGAAAGGTTTTAATGGCCCCGGCAGGGAGCCCATTCTGAAGCATTTTTGTAACCGCAAAGAAATATCCTATTGAAATTGCGATACAAAGCAAAATGGATAAAACCACATTAACATTCTGCTTGATCGCTTCTGTTTCATTTGTCCATTCCAATTTGGGACGCTTCATGTCAATAAATACTCCGATCAAGTTCCATAGCGCTGCAAATAATATGCCAACGAAAGCGATTACTCCAATCTGGAGAAAACCATAGTGAAAGTAAACCTTAAATATTAAACAATTTATGATAATTCCCATCATTGAGATACTTGTAGAAAACAGGGCTTTCACAAACGCTTGCTGCATTAATGAATACGGGATGATTTTTGTTATCCAAAAACTTGCCCCCTCTCTGGAAAAACTGCTTGAAGCCACTACATTGATTGCGGATGTAAGTACAATGACCGCAAGTGCAAACAATACCGCATAAAAAGAAAATTCCGGGGCAGATACCAAAGCTCTTATTTGTTCTATACTCTCTGCGGTTGCACTGATCCGGAAAGACAGCGGCAGTAAAAAGGGGGGAATAAAAATTCCAAACAGTCCATTTATGACATATACCGGATTACGGAAAAAGGTTTGATACTCTTTCTTAAAATAACTTCTCAGCTTTGACGATGAGTTGTATTTCATCGTCGTTAAGCGAATCCGTCCTTCTTTATCATAAATGGCATATTTCCTTCCGATCACAAGATGACTCATATAGTAGTATCCGCCGATAAACACAGCGGCAAGTATGATGCAGAGCAGCTTTAATCCGGGATGAAAATCGATATACTGATTATAGAACGGGAATGGTACAATAAAATCATTCACCCAGTTTAATAAGTCTCGTTCTGCGCCTATTTGCCCATTTAATAATAGAACGCTGATTACGCCGCCTGCAAAATACACTATGATTCCTGTGACTACCAGCAGTGTCCTCATGCGTTTAAGAAGCATGGCAAATTTCAAGCATATTGTCACAAGAACCGCCAAAGGAAACACAACAATATGAGGAAGTATCGCTGCCGCAGAGATATATGTGATTATCGCAGAAGTTTCTCCCATGTATTGTGTTTGGATTATACACACGGGAAGCAGCAGTAAAATTTCAACCCCATAGCAAAACAAGATTACGGTAATGTACTTACCTGTAAAAATGTCGCATGGCCTCACAGGAAATAGTAGCAAGTGTTCTATATCCTTTGAAAAGCAGAAAACATTTATCAGCAGGAAGGCGCTCACGATCGAGAGTATCATCGCCACTGCAAACAGTGCAAGACGACAAAACAAAGCTCCTAACCCCAGCTCGGAAAGTCCATCATAAAGCTGTCCAAGCATTTGAAAATAATAGTAATAGAACACGCCTATAATACTTAGAACAAAACAAGTCAGTACAATAAAGTAGGTATCCGGGCGTTCTTTCAATTTATACCGGAAGTTCAAAAAGCTAAAATTGATCTTACTGATTGCTTTGCTTAATTGAAAAATCTTTGCCCATCGGTACATCATTAACCACCTCCATATAAATATCCTCTAAAGAAGTATCGGAAGGGTTATCTCGAAGTTTGATTGTTTTCTGAATCGTGCCAGCTTGCATGATGACAATTTTATCACACAAGTTCTCACATATTTCCAATATGTGAGAGGAAAATAGAACCGATTTTCCGCAGGCCGCTCTGGATTTAATCAATTTCTTTAAGACCTGAACTGCTTCTACATCCAGTCCTGTCATTGGTTCATCTAACACCCAAAGAAGGGGATCATTAACCAGTGAAGCTATAATAGCAATTTTCTGCTTTGTCCCATGAGATAATTTTTTAATAGGGCTGTTCAAATATTTTTCAACCTGAAACGCTTCTATCAGCGGAGTATAAATTTCACCTCTTGTTTTAGAAGGTACTTCGTACATATCCGCTATAAAATTCAAATATACTTTTCCCGAAAGATTGTTGTATATATCGTGGCTATCAGAAACATAGCTGATTTGTTTTTTGTATTGCATGGGATGTAGATCCACCGAGTAGCTGCCAAGGCAGATAGAGCCTTTTTCAATCGGTAGTAATCCCAAAATCAGCTTTAAGGTTGTCGTTTTTCCAACTCCGTTTTTCCCTAACAGACCAACGATTTCTCCATCCAATACAGAAAAAGTAAGTTCGGTCAGTACAGGAACACGAGGTTGATAATGAAAAGACAAGCCGGATACTTCCAACAAGGCGAACACCTCCTTTTACCTTTTAACCTTTTGGTTAATTGGTTGTTTTCAGTATAGCACCGGGGGTAGCAAATGTCAATGCAAGAAACAAGTTTTTGCCGTTAAAACAGCAGCAAAAGAATTACCATAACCTGAAATTCAAAGCTACCGCCGAGGCTCATGGCCTGCACATTGAGAAGCACGACAAATACGGATGGACAGTAACAACACTGGCCCCGGAGGCATGGATCTGGGAAACCTTGTGCAAGGATAAAATCAACGCCAGCCGCTTGCCGGTGGAAGGAACCACCAAAGGCGGGAGTAAAAAATCCAAGAACCGCAGTATCAAATATGTCTGCCCTTTCATCAATTCCGGTTTTCCTCCGCGTCCGGAATGAGACAAACGCAGATATCATCTTAATGCCCCCAAATGCAGCACTGCCGAGCGCCTTTGCCATTTATCTATCGGGTCATCTTGTTTGCTCATACCCATAATTTAATAATTCTCAGCGAACAAAAAGTCTGCCAAATGCACGATCTTCACGCCATTGATATTGCCTGCGGCAAGCGCGTCAAGGGTTACGACATACTTGGGGTAGTGGTCTTTGATTTCAAGCAAATTGGCAACCTCTCGGTCGGATTTCTCTGGCAGATTGCGGCATACCTGCACATAGATGCGCTCGTCACGCCGTACCGCTACAAAGTCAATTTCTTTTGTTTCGTTCTTGCCGATATAGACCTTATAGCCTTTTCTGCGAAGTTCAAAGTACACGATGTTTTCAAGCATTGCCGCAACGGATTTCGGATTAAATCCCATCATGCAGTATTTGAGAGAAGCGTCGGCCAGATAGAATTTCTCCTGCGTTTTCAGTATGGATTTGCCTTGCAGGTCGTACCGCTGGCAGCGGTAGATCACAAAGGCTTTTTCCAACCATTCCAGATAGTTATATACCGATTCCACCGAAAGAGAACGCCCCTCGCTTTTCAAAAACTTCACGATAGCGTTAGCGGAAAAGGTCTTGCCGACATTTTCAACGATATACTTCACAACACGGTTGAATAGGTCAAAATTTGTGATGTTGTGCCGTTTCGTTATATCGCTGGTGATAACGGAACTATAAATGCCCTCGACGATCTGATAAGCGGCACCCTCGTCGAAATTGCTTAGCGCAATGATCGGAAAACCACCCATGCGGATATATTCGGTAAGCAGTTCTTTCGGGGCGCGTCCGCTTGCTTTTTTGAAATCCATATACTCGGCAAATGATAGCGTAAATACGGGGATAGAGATATACCGTCCCGTCAGGTAGGTGGATAGTTCACTTGACATCAGTTTGGAATTGGAGCCGGTCACATAGATGTCTGTGTTGGCGTTTTCAAGCAGACTGTTTACAGCCTTTTCCCAGCCTGTGATTTCCTGCACTTCATCAAGCAGAAGATAGTAACGTTCACCGTCTGTCATTTTCTCCTTGATTCCATTGTACATATCTTTATCGGTCATGCCGTCGTCAAAATCTTCCGAGGTATAACGCATATTGATAATGTGGTCGGCAGGAACGCCGCTTTTTATCAAATCATCCTGTAACATATCTAAAATTGTGGATTTCCCGCAGCGGCGAATACCCGCAAGGATTTTTACCAGCGGTACATCACGGTAGGTTTTCAATAAATCTAAATAGTGGGGTCTAACGATCATACTAACGCCTCCTTTACTGTTAGTATATCCAAAAAGTCCTGAACAATCAATAGTTCTTTCTTAAATTCCATAAAAACTTCCCTATTTCTATTTCTTTTTCGGTTATGAATTTTATTATGATTATGTAAAAAGGGGCTGTCGGGAAATAAATAGCTCTACACAGGAGGCAGGTGTGATCCATGCGGATCACACCTGCCTCTGAAATTTATCCATAAAACGGTTATTGAAATCTCAAACAGACCTGGAAGCTATATTTATGAGCATGAAGGAAGACCATATGCTGAACGGGCAGTTAAAACCCGCGTATAATGTCCAGGCTGCAGTGGAATTATCAGTATGTATGTCAACTACACAAGCCGTATCATATGGTAGGAATGAGGCTGCAGGGTGACAGAATCCACCGAGGCCTCTGCATCCTGTGGAGCTACATGCTCTGGATGCTCCGGGGAATTGACAGCCTTCAGGTCCGCGTGGGTTAAGACCTTATGTTCCAGCACACGGCTGACAGGAAGGCCTTTCATCTCCAGAGACAGCTCCAGGGAATCCGTCAAATGCCGGTTGACGATAAACAGGGTCAGCTGGCCGGTCTCCTCAGAGAACACAGCGGAGCAGTCCACATAAGGAATGGCCTTTTTTTCACCGGCGGCATAGGTTTCGCAGTCCACCTCTGCCTGCAGGGCCGTTCCGCGGCCATAGCGTGCCGCATACATATAGGGATAGAAAATGGTCTGGAGCCACATGGGGCCGCCGGTTACTGTCATAATCGGCGCAATTACATTGACCAGCTGGGCCAGGCAGGCGATTTTTACCCGGTCCGAATGGTTGATCAGGGTGTTCAAAAGGCAGCCTACCACCAATGCGTCCTCCAGGGTGTAGACATCCTCCAGGAGGGGTGGCGCAACCTGCCATTTTTCGATTTTTTGGTCAGCTTCGTTGGAGTGGAACCACACGTTCCATTCATCAAAGGAGAGCTGAATGTCCTTTTCACTGTTTTTCTCCTTTTTGATTTTATCACAGATTCCTGCAACCGTTTCAATAAAGCGATCCATATCCAGGGAGCAGCCCAGGAATTCAGCCGTATCGCCGCTGGGATTTCCGTAGTAATTGTGCAGGGAGATATAATCAATATGATCATAGCATTCCCGCAGTACGGTTTCCTCCCATTGCCCGAAGGTAGGCATGTGCAGGTTGGAGCTCCCGCAGGCCACCAGCTCGATGGAGGGATCTGTCCATTTCATGATTTTGGCTGCCTCGCAGGCAGTGCGGGCGTATTCCAGGGCAGTCTTGTGGCCGATCTGCCAGGGGCCGTCCATCTCGTTTCCCAGGCACCAGGTATGGATGCCAAAGGGAGCTTCAAAGCCATTGGCCCGGCGCATGTTGGCGTAATAGGTATCTGTGGTGGAATTGCAGTATTCTACCACATTTCCGGCCTCTGCAGGCCCCCGCGTGCCCAGGTTAACGGCCATCATCACATGGCTGTTGGCACGGCGGGCCCATTCCTGGAATTCATCCAGCCCTACCTCATTTGGCTCAACGGAAAACCAGGCAAGCTCCATGCGCCTGGGGCGTTTGGATTTGTCTCCAACCGTATCCTCCCAGCGGTATCCGGATACAAAATTACCGCCCGGGTAGCGGATCAAGGGGATGGCGAGCTCTCGAATGGTGTGCAGCACATCCTGGCGGAAGCCCATATCATCCGCGGTTTCGTGGCCAGGATCGTAGATGCCGCCGTATACGGCCCGGCCCAGGTGCTCGATAAAGGAGCTGTAGATGCGGTCGTCGATGCTGCTGATCTGGTTTGCCATGTTTACTGTGATTTTTGCTTTCATAGGCCCTTCCTTTCTTTTGCGTGGAGGCTTGCAGGTGGAATAACAAAATAACATTTCTGAAGCTATTGTACCATTTACAGCTGAATTGTCCATACCCTATCCTGTCAGAAAACTAACATATTGTGCAATTGATAAATGCATGATATCATCATGATATGAGCTTGCAGGGAGGGAGCGGCATTATGGAAATTATAAAGATCGGTTATCACCACAGCCATGATGATTTTTTTCAGATCCATCGGGAGCATGGTTCCGGTGATTATCTGCTTCTTCTTGTGTTCACCCCGTCCCGGATGGTGCTGGAGGGGAAGGCGGTGGTGATGACAATGCCATTTTTTATTTTTTACCGGCAGGGAACACCCCAGCTCTATGGGGCGTACCAGGGCGAATATATGGACGATTGGATTCATCTGGCCCTTTCCAGGAGCGACCTGCTGATGCTGGAGGAGCTTCACATCCCCATGGATACGCCGGTGGCGCTGCAGGATCTCTGGGAGCTGTCGGATCTTGTCCGCCAGCTCACCTATGAATTTCATGGGGCCAGGAGCCGGAAACGGGACAATCTTCATCTGTATCTGCGAATCATGTTTAATCGGATCGGGGAGCATTTTTGTACCCTGCATCAGAGTGCCCATTTTCCGGTGCTGAACCGGATAAGGGGGATGATGTACAACGAACCCTGCAAGGAGTATGGGATTGAGACGCTGGCCCGCCAGGCAGGCCTTAGCAGGTCGTCCCTGTCCCACCTCTATCAGGAGGTGTTCGGCGTTGGGGTTCATGAGGATCTGATCCGAGCCAGAATTGCATATGCTACGGAGCTTTTGGGGGCCACACGGCTGCCGGTCTACCAGGTGGCAGAGCTGTGCGGGTATCACAGTAATATTCATTTTATGAGGCAGTTTAAGGAACGGGTAGGAGTTACGCCCAGCCAGTACCGGAGGTTTGAGGACAAGGGAAGGACACAATAATAAAAGGATAACTTCAATTAGACTTTTGGGAATTCCCCCAAAAGCCTGCTATACTTTAGCCAGGATAGGATCAAGAAGTCGTCGTACTTCTAAAGTGCATTCTGCATAGA
>CAJUQB010000084.1:8140-19677 GCA_910588285.1 uncultured Lachnospiraceae bacterium | reverse complement strand
TTATTAATTTCTTAGATAAAAGGAAGGTAGGGGCATATTGGGCGAACTCAAGCTCTAACCGTTTGGTAAACTTATTGATCCGGCAGGGGAATGCCCAGACCAAGACAATTGTGGAAGATTTGATGAAGGGCGGTGTCCTGGAAACGGAGATCGATGAGGAGATAGTTTTTGACCAGCTCCAGAAGAAATATGGGTCTGTCTGGAGTATGCTTTTGGCCAGCGGTTATCTGAAAGTGGTAGATAAAATGTTTTCCCAGGAGACGGGAGTGTTTACCTACCATCTGGAATTGACAAATCGTGAAGTATATATGATGTTCCGGAATATGATCCGCGACTGGTTCAGCGGGGAGGATGTGCCCTATAATGACTTTATCAAGGCGCTGCTTCTTGGGGATGTGAAGGCCATGAACCAGTTTATGAATAAGGTAGCCCTTGCCACCTTTAGCTATTTTGATACCGGAAACAGGCCATCCGGTGATACGGAGCCAGAACGCTTTTATCATGGCTTTGTTCTTGGGCTTATGGTGGAGCTTATGGGAAGGTATCGCGTCACATCCAATCGGGAGAGTGGATTCGGAAGATATGATGTGATGCTGGAACCATGTAAGGATGAGGATCCGGCCTTTGTGCTGGAGTTCAAGGTGCATGACCCGGAGGATGAGGATACCCTGGAGGACACGGTGCAGGAGGCGTTACGGCAGATTGCAGACAGGAATTATGACAGTGAACTGATTGCCCGGGGAATCCCCCAAGGGAGAATCCGCCACTTGGGCTTCGCATTTGAAGGAAAGCGTGTTTTGATTGGCTAGGCTGTGGAAGGAGGCAGGACTATGTGCAGGACAATTTCAATCGGGGCTCAGAGCTTTGAATTTATACGGAAGAATGATTATTTTTTGATAGACAAAACGGACTTCATTCGGGAATGGTGGGAAAATGGGGATGCAGTCACCCTGATTACCCGCCCCCGGCGATTTGGGAAGACTCTGAATCTGGATATGATGAACTGCTTTTTTTCCAAGAAATATGAAGACAGGGGAGAGCTGTTTGAAGGGCTGTCCATCTGGGAGGAGGAGAAGTACCGGAAGCTGCAGGGGAGCTATCCGGTGATCTTTTTAAGCTTTGCCAATATCAAGGGTGCAACTCTTAGGGAGACCAAACAGGGGATCAAATATATGCTGGAGAAGCTGTATGGCGTCCACCGGTATGTAAGAGATGGAGAAGAAATGACAGAGCGTGACCGTCTATTTTTTGATTCTGTCACATCTGATATGACAGATGATGTTGCGGTTCTTGCGCTGCACTATCTGTCGGACTACATGAGCCGTTATTATGGTCAGAAGGTCCTGATTTTTCTGGATGAATATGATACGCCCCTGCAGGAGGCGTATGTATATGGGTATTGGAAGGAGCTGGTGCAGTATATCCGCAGTATGTTCAATTCCACCTTCAAGACGAACCCATATATGGAGCGCTCCATAATGACAGGAATTACCCGGGTGAGCAAGGAATCCATTTTTTCGGATTTGAATAACCTGGAGGTAGTAACAACGACTTCCGAGAAATATGCAGAGTGTTTTGGATTTACGGAAAAAGAAGTGTTTGAGGCTTTGAAAGAGTTTTCGATGTCTGAAGATGAGGAGCAGGTAAAAAGCTGGTATGATGGATTTACCTTTGGAAATAAAAGGGATATTTATAACCCCTGGTCGATTATTAATTTCTTAGATAAAAGGAAGGTAGGGGCATATTGGGCGAACTCAAGCTCCAACAGCCTGGTGGGCCTGCTGATCCGTCAGGGGAATGCAGAGACGAAAATGATTGTGGAGAACCTGTTAAAGGGCGGTGTCCTGGAAACGGAGATCGATGAGGAGATACCCTTCGGGTATACCTTGATGCGCAAAAATATGCGCAGGAAAGAGGAAATTATCTTCGATCAGCTCCAGAAGAAGTATGGGGCCGTATGGAGCCTGCTTCTAGCCAGCGGGTATTTGAAGGTGATAGAGAAGAATTTCTCCCAGGAGACCAGGAGGTATACTTATCGCCTGGAGTTGACCAATTGGGAAGTGGAGCTGATGTTTGAGGGTATGTTCCGCGACTGGTTCAGCGGGGAGGATGTGCCCTATAATGACTTTATCAAGGCGCTGCTTCTTGGGGATGTAGAAGCCATGAATGAGTTTATGAATGATATCGCCCTGACAACCTTCAGCAGTTTTGATATTGCGGAAAGTGCGGCGAGAAATGACGCGCCGGAGCGCTTCTACCACGGCTTTGTACTGGGGCTTATGGTGGAACTGAAGGGCAGCTATGAAGTCACTTCCAACCGTGAGAGCGGATTCGGGCGTTACGATATTATGCTGATTCCCAGAAAAATGGGCAAACTGGATCCGATGGTCATTGAGTTCAAGGTGCGAAAGCCGAGGAAGGAGGTTTCCCTGGAGGAAACCGTGGCGTCGGCCCTACAGCAGATCGAGGAGAAAAACTATGACGCGGCGCTGGTGGAGCGGGGGTTTGAGAAGGAGCGAATCCGCCATTATGGTTTCGCATTTGAAGGAAAGCGTGTTTTGATTGGATAGACCATGGAGTAAAGATATGGTAATTGAGGACTTAATGAAAAAAACAGGAGATATCCTGTGTCATATACGGCAAGAAAAGGGAGTGAGTCAGGAGCAGCTATGCCAGGGATTGTGTACCAAGGGAACGTATTCCAAATATGAGTATGGGATGCTGCTTCCGGACTGCCTGCTGATGCAGGCATTTCTGCAGCGTCTGGGAAAGGCTGCCGATAAGCTGGTGCGGCTGGTGGTGCAGGAGGAGTACAACTATTTCCAGTGGAAGAGAGAGGTACTGACAGCTGCTGGGCAGGAGGATATGGCGGAGCTGGTGCGGCTGCTGGCGGAGCCGGAAGCCGTGAGCATTGTAATCAACCAGAAGCTGCAGCAGCAATTTGTGTACCGGATGCAGGCAATTGCAGCGGACCGCAAGGACCGGGATACTGCGAAAAGCATTCAATATCTGAAGGAGGCAGCGGAGCTTACCATGCCGGGGATTTGCCGGGAGTGGTCAGACAAATATTGGATCAGTGTGGAAGAAATGCACATTTTGCTGGAACTGGCAGAGGAGCTGCTGAAGGAAGAACGGGAAGAGGAGGCAGCGAAGCTTCTTGGCCATATCTGCAAATATGCAGACGGCCATTATGATGATTATGAGGCCAAGGTGAAGGTGTACTCCAGGGCAGTCAATCTGCTGTGGCCATTGCTGCAGAAGGGCCAGGAGCTGGAGGGAATGCTGTTATGCAAAAAGGCGGTGGAGCTGCTCTGCTGGCAGGGGATCCTCTATGACCTGTCAGAGCTGATGAGAGGCTACCTGGTATGCGGCAGGAATATGTCTTCTGCCGAAGAAACCATCCGATACAGGAAACAGCTGGATGCGCTGCTGGAGATGTATCAGGAATACAGCCAGGAGAGCCGTGGGCTCAGTCATTCCAGGCTCTTTTACCAAAATCAGGAGATATATCTGATTGGGGAAATGATCCAAAGGTTTCGTTCCCAAAAATCCATTTCCCAGGAGCAGCTCAGTGAGGAAATCTGTGCGCCGGAGACCTTATCTCGGATTGAAAGCGGGAAGCGCAGCCCCAGCAGGAAGCATTTTTATGCCCTTATGGATAAGCTGGACACAAGGCATAGCTATTATAACGGAAGGCTGGATACGGATGATTTCCATCTGCTGGAAAAGTATAAGGAATTGGAACGTGCCCTGGCATTGAAAAATCTGCCGGAGGCACGCCGGCTGATGGAGGAGCTGAAGGCAGAGATCCCTATGGAGAATGAGCAAAACCGCCGGACTTTGGAAATAACAGAAAATCAAATATTGTTTGCGGAAAAGCAGTTGTCTCCGGATGAATATATTGCGAGATGTGAAAAGGCATTGAATTGCGAGGAAGGAGCATGGAGAAAGGAAGAATTTTGGAAGCAGTTTTTTACAAAGGATAAGGTGCGGGTATTGAATGGAATCAATCTGGCTCTTGAGAAGAAGAGTCGGAGAGAGGACAGCATATTTATTTTAGAGCATTTGCTGGAACAGTTTGAACAAAGTAAAGTTCATCTGGCGGATCGTTATGGTTCAAGCATGCTTATCGTGGTAAATCTATCTTGCTGTTATGGTGAACAGGGAAATCTGGAAAAGTGTCTGGAAATGTGTGAAAAAGGGATAAAACTGTGCTTTGAAAGCGGCAGAGGGGTAAGGCTGTCTAAGTTATTGGGGAATAAGGCAGAAGCCCTCCATATAACTGCAAATGCATCAGAGGAAAAATGCCGAAGATATTTTGAATGGGCATATTATCTTGGGGATTTGATGGAAATACGTCAGTCAACTGCCTATATAGATTCCTATTATCGTAAGCATTACGATCCTGATGTTGTCTGGTATTAGGTCTCATCTATTTCCTGATCATCGAAACAAAGCTGAACAGGTTCATTTTCTAATGCACTATAGTTTGCGTACTTATGGGCATTTAGACCTGCCGGCACTGCCAAGGAACATGTAATCAGCAGAAAGAGTGCGGTAAGAAGAGTAATAAATGCATTTCTTTTGGTTGTTTTTATCATAATAGTACCTCCTGATAAATAATCTTTTGTGCAAGTTGCCTTGCTTTATTGAATATACACCATAGTGGAAAAGGATACCATGACGTTTTTGGAAATAAAAAGTTTCTGAAAACGTCATGGTATTTTTGAAAAAAGTGTTGTATTCTGTAGTTGCCGCGCAGAAAAAATTCAAAATACAATGGAAATGGAGGATAATGTATGTTAGAATCAAAAGAAAACGATGTAAAAGAAAAAAATACCTTGATCAGCATTAAGAAGCAGCAGATCCGAAATGCAAGTTTAACATGGTTAACTGTTATATTGATACTTGGGATATTGGCGATAGCAGCTTATACGGGAATTACCATGTATCAAACCTATACAGAATCTAAGAAAATGGAAATGGCGTTGGAATATGCCAAAGACAATAATTGTATGGTGAAAATTAGGGCATCGAATGGAGGCTCTTGTTCGGTTAATGTTAATGCAGGGAATGCCCAGGCAGGATTTAATCTCATGCAAGGAAATGCGTATTCCATCATATTATATCCGCGAAATTATCAAAAGGAATATTTTCAAGTAGCTCCAGACGCTCCGATCATTTCTGTTAACAGTATTCCTGGTGAAGTACAGACAGTTTATTGACGAGTTGGCAGGATAGATGATCTGGGAAACCTGAAGTGAAGGAACATATTTGTGCGGCAGTAGAAACAGATTGGTGATTCAATTCCCCGCAGCTAGCTGCGGGGAATTAGAAGAAGGAAACAAGGAGGACAAAATGAAAAAGAACAAAGTGCTAAAAGCGGCTATCTATGTAATTGTGATTGTCTTCGTGTGGATTGCAGCACTGTACGTCTGTATTTCCCTGAAAAAGGAATCAGCTCTTGACCAGGAAGAACTGGAACGGATATCCCAGACAGCGGGAACCTACACCTATGAAGATACGATTCTTGGGATTCCGGTGGCAAGGACGGCTGTGACAGTTACAGAGTCAGGCATAATGGAATTTGATAACGAAAATTATCCGATGCTACAGGTGTTCCCTCTTCTGATCACTATCGTATTCCTTGTGATTGTGGGACTGGTAACGGCCCTTGTGCGGAGGGCCGGCAGGAAGCTTGAGATTTGAAGGCTTGGGAGGGAGCAGGATGGAAGAGGTATTAAGGGTTCAAAACCTGGATTTTTTCTATGGAAGGCAGCAGATCTTAGAGCAGGTGGAGCTTTCCATCGCACCCGGGGAATGCCTGGGGATTCTGGGCAGCAATGGCAGCGGGAAGACGACGCTGATTCATTGTATTTTGGGGGAGAATGAGCACCCTGCGGACAGCATATGGCTGTTCGGCCAGAGATACGACGGAAGGGAGCCGCAGATCAAGGGGCAGCTGGGAGTTGTGCCGGACAATGAGCTTTTGCTGGATTATCTGACAATGAGGGAGTATCTGGGGTTTATGGGCACTGCCTTCGGGATGAAGCCAAAGGCGGCGGAAGCGGCCATGGAACAGTGGAGTCGCCGGCTTTCGATGGATTCCTATTACAATAAGATGCTGAAAAACTTTTCCCACGGAATGAAGAAAAAGGTGCAGATGATCGGGGCATTGATGCACAGCCCGCGTTTTCTGATCATTGATGAACCCACAAACGGTCTGGATATTGAGACCATTGCAGAGCTGAAGCAGATTCTGGCAGGCCTGAAGGAGGAGGGGGTGGCGATCCTGATCTCCACCCATATCCTGGAATTCGCGGAGAAGGTCTGCAGTGAGGTGATGATCCTCCATAACCGAAGGCTGTCAAAGAAGCTGTCCATGCAAAGCGTGAACGGGAACCTGGAGCAGGTGTTTTTGGAGTATATCCACGGAGGTCCTGTATGAGATTGCTATTTCAAAAGAAGCGTTGGTCTGTGTGTAACCGGATCAAATACTGCATGAAATATTACAGCCAGTATTTTGCCCTGTCCTGTGCGGCGTTGGCGGTCTTTCTTGGCTTTGGCATTTTCCGTGCCTGGTCGGGCAGCAGCTCCGGCTTTATCCTTAGGGCTTCCCTGCGGGAGTTTCTGCGCTTCCTGGGATATCCGGCGCTGGTTCTTAGCATGCTGGTATCTTATGAGGTTGTGATCTTGATCCTGAAATTCTATCAACGGGAAGAAGGAGCCCTTAAGTATTCTCCGGTGCGCAGGCTGGATATTCTGCTCACAGAGCTTCTCACTGTCACGGCTGCAGCCGTCTGCATCATCCTGGTGCCCACTATTTTAACGCTGATGTCCCTGCAGCTGACTGCGGCCTTTTGGGGACAGCTGTTTCTGGCGCTGGCTGCCCTTGTGGGGACGATGATTCTGCTGCCTGTTTTTTTCTATCAGCTTCTTGTGATAAAAACCGGGAAAAGGCTGTTGTTTACGCCGTATCTGATCCTCCTGCAGGTATTGCTGACCCTTCAGCATGCCTGCTATGTGATGGGAGAAGGGACGGTTCTTTATGCATGCCTGCTGGCAGTGGAGCTGGTGATTCTGCTGCTGGCAGTGGCAGTGGTTGTGAAGCAGCCGGACCAGATCCGGTTCTATGGGAGGAAAAAAAGCCGTGAGAGGGAGAAAAGGGAGCGGGCCGGTAAGAAGGGGATGGGCCAGGGCAGGCTGATCTGGATTGAAATGACGCGGAATCTAGGAATGCTTCTGCAGTTTATCCTGATTCCGGTGATGCTTTTGATTTTCAGCAGGGTCTGGGGGGAGCTTCTGTTTGAACGGTACGTGTATTATTACATGGCGTTTATTCCCTGCTTTTTTGCAGGCCTGTTTGTAAGCTATCGGGAGGTTTACCAGCTGACGCCTATAAAGATGGGATATGCTCTGCTTGCCAGGTTTGGGGCAGGCATTCTGATCATGCTGGCAGTGGAGCTGCCGCTGTATGCATTGCTCGGTATGGAGCTGTCGATCCGGCAGGTGGGAAACGGCATTCTGTTTGCAGCGGTTATGTACCTGTGCATTGGGGCCTCCGGGATGAAGCTGCTTTTGGATGGACAGGAAAATCCTTCTTACTATATCGTCCTTGTGGCCTTCCAGTATGCATACAGCACCCTTCTTCTGTATGTGCAGGAATTTTCATTTATGGGATTTGGGGTGGCGCTGCGGGAGGAGACGGTATCCTTGGTGTTTTTCCTTGTGGCGGGGCTTGTTTTTTTGACGAGAAGAGGCTGGAGAGTGCGTTAAGGAAGGCGTATGTAGATGAGAATATACCGATTTGAGAAATATGATGTGGCCAGTAGAGTTTTTCTGGAGGGGCAGGGAATTTATGATGGTCGTATCGACCGGTTTTATGAGATTGAGGATGCGTCAGAATATGCTGTGGTGAAGAGGATTTTTCAGAAAAATTGTGCAGGCAGTGTGGCGGAGCAGGATTGTACGAATAAGGAAAAGGTGAAGGAGGTGTTAGCGGTTTTATATGACGCGGATATTATTTCTTTTCGGGGCCTCTTCAGGAAGAAGCAGATCTATGAAACAAAGATGTTTTTGTTACTTGGAAGACTGTTTTTGCATATGTTCCTGATGTATCATTTGGCATTTGTTCCGTTTTTTATGTGCTGTATCATAATGGAATTACCCCTTGCCCAGATTTTTATTTATTGCGAGGCTGCAATTCTGCTCCTCTTTTTTCATGAATGCTGCCATCTTATGGTATATCGGCTCCTTTGCAGGAATCATAATCTTTTTTTCTCGGTATCTTTTTCACGTATCCAGTTGGTTACAGCTCCCATTGGAGACAAAAAAAGCTTTTTGGTAGCAATTTCAGGAGCATTGGGAACGATTTTGGTGTGCGGGCTGTGTCTGCTAATATATTTTCATTGGTTTTTACTGCTGGCAATGATATTAAATGGTATCATGCTGTTTCCTGCATTTGATGATGGGAAAAGTATGTTAAACGCTTTTAGAGAAATAAGAAATAACTAGTGTAATGTACCGTTGATATTTATCTAAATAATCATCGCTATTTTTCTCGCTATGTGATATACTAAAAGAAACGGCGGTGATTCAACATGGCGAGACCTAAGATATATAATATTTCCCTAACCGATGATGAACTGACAAAGTTAAAAGCCATCATCCGAAGAAAAAACACATCAAGAACCATAAAGTGCAGATGTCAGATACTGATCGACCTTGACGAGGCACATGGGGATGTGCTCACACACCAACAGTCAGCCAGATCAAATGGGGTCTGCATGTCAACAGTGACAAACACAATAAAGCTGTACGCTGATGGCGGTATCGATTCTGTCGTTTCCATCAAAAGGAATGTGAACTCCGACAATGCAAGACGGAAACTTGACGGACGTGCCGAGGCCCGTCTGATCGAAATCGCCTGCAGTCCGGCACCAGAGGGACATTCCCGCTGGACGTTGCGCCTGCTGGAAGAGGAGTCCAAAGTTGCACTTGACACACCTGTGGGAAAGAATGCAATTGGAAGGGCATTAAAAAAACAGGCTTCAGCCTCACAGAAGCGAATACTGGTGTATCCCCAAAAAGGGGGATGCCGAATTCGTAGCGTGCATGGAGGATGTTCTTGATGTCTACGAGCTCCCATATGACCCGCAGCATCCGGTCGTGTGCATGGACGAAAAACCATACCAGCTGCTGGACGATGCCAGAGACGCCCTGCCGGTGCGTCCAGGCGACATTCAGAAAGTGGATTCCGAATATGTGCGGAACGGCACCTGCAGCATCTTTGCGTTTGTCGAGCCGCTTGGAGGCAGGCACCATACCAGTGTCCATGAGCATCGGACGGTTCTTGACTGGGCAGAGGAGATCAAGTACCTTGTGGATGTCATGTACCCGGATGCTGAAAGCATCCTTATAATGGATAACCTCAATACCCATAAGCCAGCCTCCTTATATAAGAGATATAAGCCGGAGAAAGCAAGACGCATTATCAGGAAACTGGAGATGCATTACACACCTAAGCACGGCAGCTGGCTGGACATGGCGGAAATCGAGCTGAATGTCCTGACCAGACAGTGTCTGTCACGAAGGATAGGGACGCTTGAGGCTTTAAGGTCAGAGATAACCGCATGGGAGGCGGAGCGCAACCAGAACCATGAAAAAATCCTATGGCACTTTCAAACCGGGGACGCCAGAACTAAGCTCATATCTCTATATCCGACTATAATATCTGACTCTCAATGAAGAGAGTCAGATATGCTAAATGTCAGCGGTACAGTACACTAGTTCGGGAGGAAGAACCGAGAGCATGAGGGCATGATGCCAGATTATGCAAAGAGGACATTCTGAAAGAGGAAATATTTGAGGAATGTTCTCTTTGCATTTCATTTGACTTGGAAAAAAGATTGCCTTTTGAATAATTCAAAATTATAATAGAAGTAGTGGATGAATTTTGGGAATCAAGCGAAAAGGGGGAATACCATGGAAGCAAAGCTATTTTGGAAATCTGTCATAAGGAGAAAAGGGAGCCTGTTGTTGCTGCTGGCCCTGATTGCAGCCTCCACCTTCGGGTTTACCCTGCGGGCAGTGGAATACCTGTCTGTAAACCAGGAAATTGCACGGATCTCCCGGGAGTACCGGCCCATTGGGAGCCTGACATCAGCGGACGGCATGGTGACGGAGGGGGTCTCCCTTGTGATGGAAAGCCCTTACCTGGAGCTTTCGGATGTCAACCGCTACTGTCCGGCAATCCTTTCCGACATCTACAATGCAGACCTGGATGGGGCCACTGGCGACCGGGCAGACGGCCAATTGATCTATGGGATAAGCGTCAGCGAGATTATGGCCTGGGGGACTGTGACCATGGTGACGCAGACGCAAAACTCTGATGTAAGGATCTACGATTTCCAGATCGAAGAGGGCGTTTATGGGTATCCGGACTACATAGAGCCAGGGACGCGTATCCGGCTGAAGCTTGAGGTTCCGGAGGGCGGGGCAGAACCGGCGCCTGCCATGGAGAGCGGGAAGTCCTATCTGGTGAAGGGATACCCGGCCCAGGAGGATAATATCTCGGGGATTGCGGCAATGCTGACGTTCCGTCTCCTGCCGCTGGAGGAGGGCCTGTGGTTTCGGGAAGGGGAGCCGGATGCGGGAACAGCCCGACAATACCTGGGGGAGGATCATGAGCTCCAGGAGCGGAACCGCCATGCCATGATGGCTGTCAGCACAAAGGATATGACTGCCATGCCCCTGGTACAGGAGACTTCCAGGGATTTCTACCTGGAGGAGGGCCGGTGGATTACCAGGGAGGACAATGACAGGGGGAACCGGGTCTGCGTGGTATCCAAGGAATTCGCGGATGTACGGGGATTGTCCGTAGGGGATTCCCTGACCATGACCTTCCAGGACAGGGCTGTCTCATACAGCGGGTATGCAACGGCCCAGGAGGATACCTGGGAGTCCTGTGATAAGAACGAGGAGACCCTGGAGATTGTGGGGATCTATGGGAGGATGTATGGAGGAGCGGCAGACAGCCCGGGGTGGTCGGCGTTAAGCTACCGCAGTAATACGTTTTATGTCCCGGACAGCTGCATCCCGGAGCATTATGTAAAGGGAGAGATTTATGGGGAGTCCTTCAGCTTTGTGCTGGCAGACCCCAGGGAAAAGGGGCAGTTCCTTCAGGAAATGGAGGAGAAGCTTTCCGGCCTTGGCATCTCAATTGCCTTTGTGGAAAATAACTGGGACAACTTTTACCAGTCGGCCCGGTCCGTGGAGCAGGGAGGCTTCTACAGCCTGGTAATATTCACGGCCCTGCTGGTGCTTGCCCTGGCGTCGGTGGTGTTCCTGTATACCTGGCAGAGGCGGAAGGAGTGCGCTATAGCCAGGGCCCTGGGCGTGCCGGCAAAACGGGCGGCAGCCTGCGCCTGCCTGCCCCTGCTGGCCTTAAGCCTGCCTGCGGTCCTGGCAGGGGGAGGGCTGGCCTGGAGGTATGGGCTTACCCGGGCGGGGGAGACGCTGGCATCCCTGGAGTCTGG
>CAJUQB010000084.1:0-8130 GCA_910588285.1 uncultured Lachnospiraceae bacterium | reverse complement strand
CGGCAGAACTTTCCTGGTTCTGGCTTGCAGGAATTCTCCTGCTTGCCTGGCTGGTGCTTGCCCTGGCGCTGCTTGTGGGCGGCCTGTCCCAGGCCGGGAAGCAGGTGCTGGAGGTGCTCCAGGGAAGGAACCCCGGCCAGCCGTATCAGGCGGCCCAGGGAGAGACAGCAGGCCAGCCGTATCAGGCGGCTCTGGGAGAGAGCGCAGGCCAGCCATATCAGGCGGCCCAGGGAGAGAGCACAGGCCAGCCATATCAGGCGGCCCAGGGAAGGATGGAGGGCCAGTTCCAAAAGGCGGCCCAGGGGAGAGAAGCGGATGGTACAGAGAATGCATTGGCAGGGAAGCTTATTGCGGTGCCCCGGGATACCGCAGCTGTTTTCGGGAAGGGGATATCCCCGGTGGCTGCCGCCAGGTTCATTGGGCGCCACCTCCGCCGCTTTTCCCTGCGCCCCATATTTGTCCTGCTGGCTGTGGTAGGCTTCCTCTCTGCTTCCTGCTGGCTCTGGAATGCCATACAGTCCGGGGAGCGGGAGATAGAGCGGCTGTACCGCTCCACCGTGGTAGATGCTGAGATTACAAAAAAGAATTCCAACATAATGGCAAACGGGCATGGGGATGCATTTATCAGCAGGGATGCCGTACAGGATATCCTGGATACTGGGTTTGTAGAGAGCTATACTCTGATTGCTGGCTCCGAAGGGACGATCTCTAAAACAGAGATTGGCTGCGAGGAGAAAAAGGTATCGTTTACAGGGATTGCGGATGTGGAGCAGAGCCTTTCCAAGCTGGGGGGCGGGATTCAGATCCAGTATGGAGAAGGGTTCGGGCCAGAGCTGTTTGATGTGGATTATACGGAGAGAGACTATCGCGGGAATCTGGCAAATATGCCGGCCGTATTCCTGCCGGAGGGGGTAGCAGCAGAACTGGAGGTTGAACCAGGGGAGTTGTTGTTAGTGGTAAAAAGTGACAATACTGCTTATGGTTTGATGATCGGAGGCGTTTATACTGCAGACAGCGGGATGGATACAACGGTTTTGATGCCGCTGTCTTTCCTGGAGGTTTTTGACGGGGATAATCTCTGCTACCTGAAAGCGGAATTCACCCTGGACCCGGCCAGGAACCGGGAGATGGAGGAATTCCGGCAAAGAGGCAGGGAGATCGTAGAGGCACCGGATGCCGGGCTGCTTCCGCTGTCCCTTGTCATCTGGGACAATGAGCTGGAGCAGGCAATTGAGCCCATGGAGAAGAACATCACTCTGATGAAGGTCTTATACCCCCTGACCAATGGGGTGTCCATCCTGGCAGCCATCGGCCTGTCCATCCTGTTCCTGCTTCAGCGGAGGCGTGAGGCAGCTATCCTGCGTGTGCTGGGAGTGGGGATTCTGCCCACGCGGGTGGTACTGGCCCTGGAGCTGCTGGCAGCAGACCTGGCGGGGCTCCTTGCAGGCGCCGGGCTGGTGACGCTCCTTCTGGGCGCTGCGGGCCTTGGAGCGCTGCCGGTAGCGGCTGGGTGCTATTTCCTGGGGTGCCTGGTTGGGATTCTGGCCGGGGCAGTGCTTGCCACCCGGGGCAGGCCATTGGAGCTGTTACAGGAAAAGGAATAAAGGAAGATTGGCAGGAAGCCAGTGAGAGTAAGGAGGAACCAACATGGCAGAATTAACCTTAGAACACATTTCATACCGATACAAGAAAGCACACAAGGACGTTTTGAAGAATGTCAGCTGCCGCTTCCAGGGCGGGGAGATGGCAGCGGTCATCGGGCCCTCAGGCTCTGGCAAGACAACGCTTCTGTCCATCCTGGCAGGCCTGGATGAGCCGTCGGCAGGGAGCATTACAAAGGATGGACAGGATGTACTGGGGATGAACCGGGACCTGTGGAGGCGGCAGGAGGTGTCGGTGATCTTCCAGTCCTTCCAGCTGTTCCCGCTGCTGACGGTGCTTGAGAACGTGATGTTCCCCCTGGAGCTTGGGGGAGTGCCCAAGAAGGAGGCGGCCCGGCAGGCCAGGGAGAACTTAAAGCTGGTGGGGCTGGCACCGGAGAAGTACAAACGCTACCCTTCCAACCTGTCAGGAGGAGAGCAGCAGCGGGTAGCCATTGCCCGGAGCCTTTCCGGGGGCGCGCGGATCCTCTTGGCAGATGAGCCCACCGGGAACCTGGACGGGGAGAACACCAAGAACATCATTTCCATCTTCCAGCACCTGGCTCATGAGCTTGGCTACTGCATCATCGTGGTGACCCATGACCCGGAGATCGCGGCCATCTCGGACGCTGTGTGGAAGATGTCGGATGGGGAGCTTATGTATTATGAAGAAGCCTATGCATAGGCTCCGGCAGGGGGGAGCCGCCTGCCTGGAGGCTGTCAGGGCCTGCGTCTTACTGTCCTGGGAGGCGTCGCCCTTTTATACCCTTTTGCGGCTGGCCGGAAGCTTATTCCCCTCCCTGGCAGCAGTAGCGGCCTCGCTGATGGGAAAGTACCTTTTGGACCTCCTGGCTGGCAGCTGGACTGTGGGGGAGCCTTTTGGGATGGCGGCTGTCCTCCTGGCTGGGATGCTGGCCTTTGCCCTGTGCAGTGCTGCTCTGCAGAAGGCAGGTCAGTATGCCCAGAGCATGCAGGAGGAGATCATAGGGGGGAAGCTTTCCCTGAAAATGATGGAGAGGGCCTCTGGGGCAGATATTGAATATTTTGACAATCCGGAGTATTATGACAAGCTGACCGCCTGTATGCGGGATGTGCCGGCGATTGGTTATCTATTGTGGAATGCACTGACAGCCTTAAGCGCCGTTATCTCTTTTGGGGTCGTATTCTTGGTATTGAGCAGGGAAAATATGATATACAGCCTCATTATGCTGGCGGCTGCCCTTCCTGCCTCGATTGCTTCCGCAAAATATGTAAAATTGATTTACCAGCTGAGCCTGGATCAGATCAATGGGGAGCGTAAAAAATCCTATTGCCAGTCCCTGACCATTGACCGGCTGTATGTGAAGAGCATTAAACTGTATGACCTGGGCGGGTATCTGCGGGAGAAATACCGGCGGGTCTGGGAGGGGCTGTTTCAGGAGCGGAAATCCATCAACCGTTCCAGGACGGCCCTGACCATTTGGCTGGAGTGCCTGCCGGAGCTTGCGGCCACAGGGATCGGCATTGCCCTGGCCTTCCGTGTTCTGGAGGGGAAGGCCACTGTGGGAGACTACTCTCTGTACAGCGGGCTGGTAAGCCAGCTTTGGAGCAGTATCTTCCTGCTTTCCAGCGCCGTGATGCAGATTTTGGACAATCAGCTGAAGATAAAAAACCTGAAGTCCTTAGACCAGTTCGCGAATCATGTGGCAGATACCGGAGAGCGTACACTTGAGCGGGTTGAGACAATCGAATTTGAGCACGTGGGGTTTACCTATCCGGGGACAGGGACACCGGTCCTTACGGATGTGTCCTTCCGGATATATCCTGGGGAGCGGGTGGCCCTGGTGGGGCTGAACGGTTCCGGGAAGTCCACGCTGATTAAGCTGCTGCTGCGTTTTTATGATGTGGATGCCGGGCAGATCCGAATCAATGGCGTGGATATCCGGGAATACCGGTTATCGGAGCTTAGGAAGAACTTCAGCGCGTATTTTCAGGACGAGCCCAGCTACAGCTTCTCCCTGCGGGAGAACATACGGATTTCCGACCTGGGCCGGGAGGGCGGCGAGGAAGCGGTGACAGAAGCCCTAGAGGCCTGCTGCTGCAGCGACATCCTGGAAATGGCCCGTAAGGGTCTGGATACCGGGCTGACGCGGATGCTGGAGGAGGATGGACTGGAGCTGTCCATCGGCCAGTACCAGAAGGTGGCCCTTGCCCGGACCTTCTTCCGCAGGCATACAGCCCTGATTCTGGATGAGCCCTCCTCCAGCCTGGACCCGAAAATGGAGCATTTACTGTTCGGCAGACTGAAGGAGATGACGGAGGGGAAGACGGTACTGTTTATCTCTCACAGGCTGACAAATATTTCCCTGGCGGAGCGGATTATTGTGCTGGAGCATGGGCGTATCCTTGAGGACGGCACCCAGGAGGAGCTGCTTATGGCCAACGGGCGGTATGCGGAGCTGTTCCGTTACCAGCAGGAGCATTTCTTGTGATATAGGAATATCACAAAAAGCCCTCCGGGCAGGATGCGCAGAGCGCATTCTTTTTTTGGGAAGGGACAGGAAAGAGGGGAGGACAGCCATGCGGATTGCAGTCATTGACGACGGGATAGAGCCCAGCCTCTGCCCCAGCCTGCAGCTGGAATATGACCTTTGTGTAACAGAGGATGGCCGGGTGGTGGAGCGTGAGGGGCAGATACGGACGGACCATGGGACAACTTCTGCCAGGATTATTTTAAAATATGCACCAACGGCCAGCCTGTGCTCTATCCAGGTATTTTGCACAGATGAGCTGAAAACCTCCATCGGGCAGCTCCTGGCGGCATTGGAATGGTGCCGCAGGGAGAAGATACCCCTGATCCATCTGAGCCTGGGAAGCACTCTGTGGACAGACTATGAGCCCTTACGCAGAGCCACAGCAAAGCTGCTGCGGAATGGGCAGATCGTGGTGGCGGCCCATAGCAACAGCAGCGCCTATACGGTCCCGGCCTGTCTGATGGGGGTTCTGGGGGTTATGACAGACAGCTGCTTGAAAGGCGATTCCTGTTATACCAGAAAAGCCGGATGGGAGCAGATCCAGATCTATGCGTCCTCCAGGCATATGCTGGAGGCAGGAAGGGGCTCTGTGACGGAAACCCAGATCTCCAATAGCTATGCAGCGCCTCTGATCACTGCCAGGGTGCACGAGATCCTCTGTGAAAGGGCAGAGGAAGGCTGGACAGTGGCAAAAATATACCGAAGGCTTGCTGGACAGGGCAGTATGATGTTCTGTATGCGGCCGGATTTTATCGAGGATGCAGTGCTTTTTCAGGCAGGGGAATATGGCCCGTATCAGGAACTGTTCTTTTTTTCTGTAAAGGAAAGGGTAAGCAGCCTGGATGCATTGCGCGAGGCTGTCAGGCACGATCCATATGCGCCGGTTGTCCTGATCCCTTCCGGCAGTCAGAAAGTGGACCGGGAGGCATGCCGGTACTGTCAGGAGGCATGCAGGCTTGGATTTTTGTATGCAGGGGTATCCCCGACAGGAGCAGCGGATGAATGCGGGCTTTTCTGGAATGAGAGGCAGTACCGGGAATTTTTGATCGATGCAAAGCCTGAAGCAGAGGAGCGTTTTGCGGAAGACACCGCCAGGCTTTTGGTAGAGGGGGAAGGGCCCTTTGCACTTTCGGCAGCCGTGAAACTGCAGCAGAGGTTTCAGAAAGAGGACTACCCATGTATGATTGTTTCCGATGAGCCATTTGCATATCTTTATGGTATGGAGTACCTGCCGGACGGCGCAGACGCGGAGGAATTTGCCAAAAATACTGCGGCCCTGCGGCAGGCTTTTGTGGTGATCTATTGTCTGGGGAACAGGGATGGAATGGAAGGACCGGCATATGATTTCAAGATATCTGTTGGAGAAAGCGTGGATATGGAGATAGAAGAGAACAGGATTCGCCTCCCAGAGAGTTTTGGAGATAGGGAATGGGAGAACTTATATCAATATATTTTAGCATATGAACCGGACGTGCCGCATCATGGAGGATATGAGGAAAGAATCCTTGAAGGAGGGAATACAGGAAGAAAGATTCCCCAGACAGCCCAGAAGTAAGGCCGGATCTGCCCGGCTTCATCAAACTGCAGGGAAAGCTGCTCTGCTGCGCAATGGATTTTACTAAATTCGGTTATGTAAATGAAAAAATGTCGGTTTGAATGTCGGTATATAATTGACATTTGTCGGTATACTGTGTATGATACAAATTGAGGTGATATGAAATGTCAAAGTTTGTTGAATCAGAAACGTTGGAGCTGAAAGAAAAATATACTGATGTAATATGTAAAGAGGTTGTTTCGTTCTTGAATACTTCCGGTGGTACGATTGTCATTGGCGTTAAAGATGATGGAACCATTGTTGGCGTTGATAAAATTGATGAAACATTTAAGAAAATATCTGATATTATAACTACACAAATTGAACCAAATCCACAAGATGAAGTAAGTTCAGAAATTCGATTTGAAGATGGAAAAACGTTGATTGTTGTTAATGTATCAAGAGGAATCAAGCATATTTATTGTCAGAAGAAATATGGCTTTTCATCTGTTGGTTGTACGATTAGAGTTGGAACGACTTGTCGAGAAATGACACCGGAACAGATTCGAATTCGATATGAAAGTAAATTCATTGATTCGGAATACATGTTAAAAAAGAGAGCGAGTCAGCAGGGTCTAACATTTAAAGAATTGAAAATTTATTACAGCGAAAAAGATTATCACTTAGATGATAAAACTTTTGAAGCAAACTTAAATTTGAGAAATCAAAAAGGGGAGTACAATCTTTTAGCGGAACTTTTAGCAGATAGAAATAATATTCCTTTGATATTTGTGAAGTTTAGGGGAAAAGATAAGACAGCAATTTCTGAAAGAAGTGATCATGGATACAGATGTATTATTACTTCTTATGATAAAATTAAGAATAGACTTCAATCAGAAAATATCTGTATTTCTGATACAACGGTTAGACCAAGAAAGGATACTTATTTATTTGATTATGATTGTGTCAATGAGGCAGTTTTGAACGCTTTGGTTCATAACGATTGGACGATTACCGAACCACAGATTTCAATGTTTGATAATCGTTTGGAAATTTTATCACATGGCGGGTTGCCGAGTGGTATGACAAAAAAACAATTCTTTGAAGGAATCAGTAAACCAAGAAATGTAACACTTATGCGAATTTTTCTTAGCATGGGATTAACTGAGCATACAGGACATGGAATACCAACAATTGTTAAAAAGTATGGAGAAGAAGTTTTTGAAATAGAAGATAACTATATCCGATGCACAATTCCGTTTGATGAAGAAGTTTTGGATAAGTCAAAAAATGAAAATGTCGGTTTGAATGTCGGTTTGAATGTCGGTTTGAATGTCGGTTTAAATAAAACTGAAAAGAAAGTGGTTTCTTTGCTGATAGAAGATTCGGAATATACTTCTGACGAATTGGCTGCAAAGATAGGCGTGACAAAAAGAACCATAGAGCGAGCATTTACCTCTTTGCAGAATAAAAAAGTTATAGAAAGAATTGGTTCAAAGCGTGATGGAAGTTGGATTGTCATTAAATAATTGTATGTTAAAAAACAACGGCAGTGATATTAATATGATTGATTTGGGTAAAGAAAAACAAGATTTGAATGAGAGGCTCCTTGCCATTTATGAGGAGTGGTGGTAGAATATTAATAGTACAAGTTAGACATGGAAATGTCCTATATTTTTGTCAGAACGTTTTTCTCTACAATAGCATGTGGTTTGATATGAGGGGAGACTGCTATGGAATTGAAAATCATAGTCCGGCAAAGCTGGAAGCTTTTGATCTGCACCTTTTTTCTAGCGGCAGCATTGCTGGCAGGACTGGAAGCCCCTGCCAGCGGACAGCTGCTGTGGGAGGGAGAGCCGGTTGTGAACCTTTCGGCTTACCGCAGAAATGTTGCTGGGATAATCAGCCAGTCCTACTTGCTGTTCCCTGCACGTACAGCCCTGGAAAATGTGTGTTACCCACTTACATTGGCAAAAAAGTCAAAGGCAGAGGCAGCAGAGGAAGCAAGGGAGCTCCTAAATGCAGTGGGAATTGCCCCTGAATTATACAACCGTTTACCGGAAAAAATGTCAGGGGGCGAACAGCAGAGGGTAGCGATTGCCCGCTGCCTTGCAGCGCATTCCCAAATCATTGCCGCAGATGAGCCGACCGGCAATCTGGACGAAATCAATACCAGGGCAATCGTTGATATTCTCTGCCGGCTGGCGTATGAGGAAGGAAAAACGGTAATTATGGTTACGCATGATTCTTCAGTGGCGGAGAGAGCAGATGTAAGGTATGAACTGCGAGGGGGAGAGCTTTTATAATGTCTTTTATGCGTTCGTCTAAAACCACAAGGAGGGACTGCTTATGACGCCGGATGAGAAAATCAAAAATTTCAGAGAGCTAGAATTTGCCGTGTTCTGTATTGAGAATGTCGCCGCAAAGCTCTGTGTGGGTGCAG
>CAJUQB010000083.1 GCA_910588285.1 uncultured Lachnospiraceae bacterium | reverse complement strand
GGCCAATGAGCTGATGGATTTTGAAGAAAAAAATATAGAAAAATTGAAAAAATATCTCTGATATGGTAAAATATATAAGTTATAGAAAGTAAAACGTCCGTATCGGACGGACACAGGAGGAATACGTGGAACAAGAAGGAACCAGAATCAACAAATTCCTCAGTGAGGCAGGGGTCTGCTCCCGAAGGGAGGCAGACCGCCGGCTCGCCATGGGGGAGATTCTCATAGACGGCAGAAGGGCCCGGCCCGGAGACCGGGTGCTGCCGGGGCAGCAGGTGGTATTCTGCGGGCAGCCGGTGACCCCGGAGGAGGAGAAGATCCTGCTGCTGGTGCACAAGCCGGTGGGGATTGTGTGTACGGCCGAGAAGCAGGAGAAGAATAACATCATTGATTTCCTGCAATATCCCAAACGGATCTATCCGGTGGGAAGGCTGGATAAGGATTCCAGCGGCCTGCTTTTGATGACAAACCAGGGGGAACTGGTCAATAAGATTATGCGGGCCGGCAATATGCATGAAAAGGAATATATTGTGACAGTGAACCGTCCCATCACGCCGAAGTTCCTGCAGGGAATGGCCGGCGGGGTTCCTCTTAAGGAGCTTAAGACCATCACCAGGGAGTGCCGGGTACAGCAGCTGGACACCAGGGTATTTCGGATTGTACTGACCCAGGGGCTGAACCGCCAGATCCGGCGGATGTGCGAATTTTTTGATTACCGGGTGGTGGAGCTGTGCCGGGTGCGGATTATGAATCTGCGGCTGGGGGATCTGAAGCCAGGTACATATCGCAGGATTACCCCCCGGGAGGAGGGGGAGCTTATGGAGCTGCTGAAGGGATCCAGCAGTGAGAGTGTGTATGCAGCAGGAGGACAGACATGGAAAAAGAACAAGCCAAGGTAAGGTGGAAGGAGCTGAAGGATCAGATTGAGTATCACAGCAACCTCTACTACAATCAGGATGCCCCAAAGATTTCGGACTATGAATTTGATCTGCTGATGCGGGAGCTTCGGGCCATTGAGCAGGAGTTTCCGCAGCTTCAGACACAGGAGTCCCCGACCCAGAAGGTGGGAGGGACGGCAAAACGGGAAGCCGGTGTGCTGGTACGCCACAATGTGCCGATGCTGAGCCTGCAGGATGTCTTTTCCAGGGAAGAGGTGTTTACATTTGTGGAGGATATGCACAAGCAGCTGGAGAATCCGGAATTTGTGGTGGAATATAAGATTGACGGCCTGTCCATGGGCCTTCGGTACGAGGAGGGGAGCCTCCGTCTTGCCGTGACCAGAGGGAATGGCATTGAGTACGGGGAGGACGTCACGGAGAATGCAAGAGTCATTCCGGATGTGGTGCAGACCATGCCCTATCCGGTCCCCTATATCGAGGTGCGGGGGGAGGTCTATATGACCAATGAGGATTTTGCCCTTGTGAATGAGCGGCAGGAGCTGGCGGGCAAAAAGGTGTTTGCCAATCCCAGGAACTGTGCGGCAGGGACCCTGCGGCAGCTGGACAGCAGCATAACGAAGGAGCGGCGGCTGTCCATGTTTGTTTTCAATATCCAGGAGGTGCGGGGGGCGGAGTTTGCCACCCACACCCAGGGCTATGAATATCTGAAGAAGAATGGAGTCAAGGTGATTGACGCATATCAGGTCTGCCATACCGGCCAGGAGGTATGGGATGCCATATGCCGGATCGGGGAGAACCGGGGGAATCTGCCCTATGAGATTGACGGCGCAGTGGTGAAGCTGAACCGCCTGGATCAGAGGGAGCAGCTGGGGGCCACCTCCAAGGTTCCCCGCTGGGCCATTGCCTACAAGTATCCGCCGGAGGAGAAGGAGACTACGCTGCTCTCTGTGGAGCTTTCGGTGGGGCGTACCGGGCGGATTACCCCCACGGCCATATTTGAGCCGGTGCGGCTCTGCGGAACCACCGTGTCCCGGGCCACGCTTCACAACCAGGATTTTATTGACGAGCTGGATATCGGGATCGGGGATCGGATCCTGGTCTACAAATCCGGCGAGATCATCCCCAAGATCCGCAGGGTGATCCGGGAGAAGCGTCAGCCCGGTACCGTGCGGTTTCAGATTCCGGACCGCTGTCCGGTCTGCGGGGCGCCCACGGAGCGGGAGCAGGATACGGCGGATATCAAATGCGTGTCCAGCTCCTGTCCGGCACAGCTGGAGCGCCATATCATCAACTTTGTGGGCCGGGACGCCATGGATATTAAGGGCTTCGGAACCGTGTATATCGAAGAGCTGGTACGGCTGGGCTATCTGAAGGATATTGCGGATATCTATGACCTGAAGGAGCATCGGGAGGCGCTGATTGCCCAGGGGATTATCGGCAAGGAGAAGAATACCGACAAGCTTTTGGCTGCCATTGAGAAGTCCAAGGGAAATGAGGCATGGCAGCTTCTGACGGGATTTGGCATCCCAAATGTGGGGAAGGCTGCGGCCAAGGCCATTCTCAAGGTATTTCCTTCCATTCCCGCTCTGGGGGAGGCTTCCCTGGAGGAGCTGACCAGGGTCAATGACATTGGGGAGGTCAGCGCACAATGCATCCGCAGCTTTTTTGAAAGCAGTAAAAATTGCCAGATTGTCCGGCGTCTTTTGGACCATGGCGTGAATATGGAGGCAGGCGAGACTGCTGCCGGCGGGGTGCTGGAGGGCATGACATTTGTCATTACCGGAACGCTGCCGGGGATGGACCGGAAGGAGGCGGCCGCCCTGGTGGAGCAGCACGGGGGCAAGGTGTCCGGGTCCGTGTCCAGGAAGACCAGCTGCCTTCTGGCGGGGGAGAATGCGGGAAGCAAGCTGGCAAAGGCTCAGGAGCTGGGGATAAGGGTGATCGACGAAGCAGAGTTTTTGGCCATGATTTCATAGGCCTGCAGAGCAGCCCCGGATTGCGGCTGGAGAGGAGAGAGAAGTATGCCAATTAAAACACAGCGGGATCTTCCGGCCAGGGAGATTCTGGAGCGGGAGAATATATTTGTGATGGATGAGCATCGGGCCAAGCACCAGGATATCCGTCCCATTGAGATCGGGATCCTGAATCTGATGCCCTTAAAGGAGGAGACGGAGCTGCAGCTTTTGCGTGCCCTGTCCAATACCCCCCTGCAGGTGGACGTGACCTTTCTGATGGTGTCCAACCATGAATCCAAGAATACGCCCACCAGCCACCTGAATAAATTTTACGATCATTTTTCCCAGGTGAAGCACCGGAAGTTTGACGGGCTGATCATTACAGGGGCTCCGGTGGAGCAGATGGAGTATGAGGAGGTGGATTACTGGAAGGAATTCACCGAGATCTGCGCCTGGACCGAGACAAATGTGACCTCCACCATGCATCTGTGCTGGGGGGCTCAGGCAGGCCTGTATTACCACTATGGGATCCGGAAATATCCGCTTCCCGATAAGATGTTCGGCATCTATGAGCATCGGGTGCTGAACCGGAAGATTCCGCTGGTGCGGGGCTTTGACGATTATTTTATGGCGCCGCATTCCAGGCATACACTGGTGCGCAAGGAGGATATTGAGCAGCACAGCGAGCTGACAATCCTGGCAGAGTCCGAGGAGGCGGGAGTATTCCTCCTGTTGGATGGGGACGGGAAGCGGATCTTTGTCATGGGGCACCCGGAATATGACCGGGTTACCCTGCACAACGAGTATATGCGGGATAAGAATAAGGGACTGCCGATCCAGGTTCCGAAGAATTATTATCCGGGAGACGACTGTGAGCAGCGGCCGCGGCTGCAGTGGCGCTCCCATGCCAATAATCTCTATACCAACTGGCTCAACTACTACGTGTACCAGCAGACGCCCTATGAGTACATCCACACGGATGAGGTGCTTGGAAAATAAACGTATATAAATTTTTTCTTTGCAAATATGGTGTAGTTTGATATAATGAATAGAAACAGATCAAGGAGGTTCAGTTATGGCTGAAGATAGAAAGGTGTACAGGATTAAGAACGACGGGCTTGGCGAGGTTCAGATCGCAGATGAGGTTGTGGCGATTATTGCAGGGCTTGCGGCCACTGAGGTGGAGGGCGTCAGTTCCATGGCAGGCAATATCACCAATGAGCTGGTCAGCAAGCTGGGCATGAAGAACCTGTCCAAGGGGATCAAGGTATCGGTGGCAGAGGGCCTGGTGCATGTGGACGTGGCGCTGAACATTGCCTTTGGATTTGCCATACCGGATGTATCTGCCAAGGTGCAGGAGAAGGTCAAGAATGCCATTGAGAATATGACGGGCCTGGAGGTTTCTGCCGTGAATATCCGTATCGCAGCGGTGGAGGCAGGAAAAGGAATGAAATAGCTTAGATTCAGAGAAAACAAAAAACAGAAAAAAGGAATAAAGGAGCAGATAAGTCATGACAGAGCATCAATATCGACGGGCCAATACGGCCGTGTTTATTGTGTATATGATCATTGAGGGATACGTTTTTTTAACACAGCTTGTGCTGTTTATCGCAGGGGAGACCAGCTGGCGCAGCTGGGTTCAGACAATCGTTGAGATTTTGGCCATCGTGGTTTCCGTTGCGGCTTTTATCGTCTGGCGGGGGCAGAAGCGATGTGCGCTGGCATTGATTGGCAGTGCGGCGATGGTTTACTTTGTAGTATCTGTTGTGGGAGTTACCCGGGAGAATGCATTTATTTACTGCTTCCCGATTTTGCTGGGAGCCTTTGCATATTTGAATCTCCGCATGATTATTGCAGGGAATGCCGTGATTGTGGTCAGCAACATTGTCCGGATTGCAACCTCCGGGAAGCTATTTTCCGAAGGGGTGGCAACGACCTATGTGATTCAGTTCTTGACAGTAATTTTGACAGTGGTGGCCTCCATCGTTCTGATACAGCTTCTGATTAATTTTAATAAGGAGAATTCCGATGCCATCACAGCGGGCATGGAACGGCAGGAGGAGAGCAGCCACAAGATGCTGCTTACCGCGGATTCTATTATGAAGCATTTTGACGAGGCTATGGATCACCTGAATTCCCTGAACCGAAGCGTGAGCTCCAGCCAGGATTCCATGCGGGAGATTGCCCAGAGTGTGGAGGTCAACGCAGAGTCCATCCAGGAGCAGGCTACCATGTGCGTCAGCATTCAGGAGGATACGGAGCGTGTTGGGGAAGAGACCAGGGTTATGATTGAGGCAGCAAGGCGCACCAACAGCAGTGTGTCTGAGGGCACCCAGGCAGTGGTGGAGCTGAAGAATCAGTCCGGCATTGTGGAGGAGGCCAGCAGAGTGACCGTTGAGGTGGTGGAAAACCTTTCACGCAAGGTAAAGGATGTGGAGAATTTTACCGGCGTGATTCTGAGTATCTCCAGCCAGACGAACCTCCTTGCGCTGAATGCTTCCATTGAGGCGGCAAGGGCAGGAGATGCCGGCAAGGGCTTTGCAGTAGTGGCGGAGGAGATTCGGGAGCTGTCAGAGCAGACCCAGAATGCCTCCAACAGTATTACGGAGATTATACATGAGCTGGAGGCGGATACCAAGCGGGTGAATGACAGTATTTTGAATTCCGTGGACGCAGTCAGCAAGCAGCATGAGATGATTGAGCTTGTTCAGGGAAGATTTGATGCCGTGGATCGTGAGGTGGAGGAGTTGACGCGCAATATTGAGCTGACAGAGGCCAGCGTGAACAATATTCTTGCCTCTACAGCCACCATTTCCGAGAATATTACCCAGCTGTCAGCCACCAGCCAGCAGGTAGCCGCGTCCTCCACAGAGAGCATGACCAATGCAGAACAGACCACTACAGACAGCTACAAATGCAAGGAGATTTTTGAGGCGATTTATGGCCTGGCCCAGGATCTTTCCCGGAGCTAAGCATGCCGTGCTGCGGCATACTTTAAACATTTTAATACGAATGGTACATAAGAAAAGCCCTCCGGGCAGGATGCGCACCACCAATGATGGGATGATTGGAAAATTATAAATAAGTTTCTTTATTTTAAATTCTATTTGTAGTATAATAAGGGATGTTACAAAATTTATTTGTAGCATCCCTTAAATATATCCGGAAGCGATGAACAGGCCTGTGAAGGGGCAGAGGATTGGATGGGGAATGGAGGAAGGCTTTGACGGCAATCGTTGAAGATAGACAATGAAAGGAATCCATAATGAGCAGAAGAGAATTACGGGAACAGATTTTTAAATTGTTGTTCCGGGCTGAGTTTTATGAAACAGAGGAGCTGCCGGAGCAGCTGTCAATCTTTTTTGAAGAATTGGATCAAAAGGAAGAAAAGGATCGGGTTTACATTGAGGAAAAGCTTGAGAATATCATGAAGCGGCTGCCAGAGATTGACCAGGCGGTGAATGGGGTGGCCAGCGGCTGGAAGACAAGCCGTATGGGAAAGGTGGATCTGGCCCTGATCCGGCTGGCTGTGTATGAGATCCGCTATGATGCGGATATTCCCACCGGCGTTGCCATCAACGAGGCGGTGGAGCTGGCCAAGTGCTATGGTACAGACGATTCGGCATCCTTTGTAAACGGGATCCTGGCAAAGCTGGTATGAGGAAGCATGTATATACCGTGGGGCAGGTGAACAGCTATATCAGCAATATGTTCGCCCAGGATTTTATGATGAATAAGATCTATGTGAAGGGCGAGGTATCCAACTGCAAATACCATCCCACGGGGCATATCTATTTTACCTTGAAGGATCAGACAGGAGCCCTGGGGGCGGTTATGTTTTCCGGCAGCCGCAAGGGCCTGGCGTTTCCTATGAGAAACGGGGACAATGTGATTGTGCTGGGATCGATTTCTGTCTATGAGCGGGACGGGAAGTATCAGCTCTACGCAAAGGAGATTATTCAGGATGGCGCAGGGCTGCTGTACCAGCGGTTTGAGGCATTGAAGCAGGAGCTTTTGGAAATGGGGATGTTTGCAGAGGAGTACAAGCAGCCCATTCCCAAATACGCCGGCCGGGTGGGGATTGTGACAGCAGCTACCGGGGCCGCGATTCGGGATATCCAGAATATTGCCGGCCGGCGGAACCCCTATGTGCAGCTGATTCTGTACCCGGCCCTGGTACAGGGCGAGGGGGCTGTAGAGAGCATTGTCAGGGGCATTGAGGCGCTGGATGGGCTGGGGCTTGACGTATTGATTGTGGGCCGGGGCGGCGGTTCCATGGAGGATCTGTGGGCCTTCAATGAGGAAGCAGTGGCCAGGGCGATTTTCAACTGTCAGACGCCGGTGATCTCCGCTGTGGGCCATGAGACGGATGTGACCATTGCGGATTATGTGGCGGACTTAAGGGCGCCTACCCCCTCGGCTGCGGCAGAGCTGGCCGTCTATGATGTGCGCAAGCTCCTGGAGAGCCTGTCGGACCTTCGGATGGGCTTAAACCGCGGGATCTCCCAGCAGCTTTCCGACTGGCAGGCAAGGGTTTCCCGGCTGGAGGAACGGCTGCAGCTGCTGCGGCCTGAGAATCTGGTGAATGCCCGCAGAACCTATTGTGCGGATCTGGAGCATCGCCTGGGACAGCAGATGGAACAAAAGCTTGCGCAGATCAGGCAGCGGCTGCAGCTGTGCGCCAAGGGACTGGAGGGTGCCTCGCCCCTGAAGCGGCTCAGCCAGGGGTACTCGGTCGTGACAAATACCCATGGGAAAAGTGTTACGGATGCAGAACAGGTGCAGCCGGGGGATGCTTTGGATATACAGCTGTTTCACGGCAGGCTGAAAACACAGGTAACGGAGGTTATATCAGATGGATGAACAGGACAAAACATTGGAAATGATGCTGGAGGAGGCAGAGGGGATCCTTGGGCGCATTCAGCAGAGGGACATTTCCCTGGAGGATTCCTTTACCCTGTATCAGCAGGGAATTGAAATATTGAAGCACTGCAATGCCAGAATTGATGCAGTGGAGAAAAAGCTGCTGGTTCTAAATGAAAACGGACAGCTGGGAGAACTGCCGTAAGGGCTGGAGGAAACAGAATCGTGATAACAGAGGAGATTAAGAAAAGAGCAGGGCAGATCGATGAGATCCTTGCCGGATATCTGCCCAGGGAGGAAGGGCAGCAGAGCATTGTCATTGAGGCGATGAATTACAGCGTGCGGGCAGGCGGCAAGCGGCTGCGCCCCATGCTGATGCAGGAGACCTACCGGCTGTTCGGCGGGAAATCCAGGGTCATAGAACCCTTTATGGCAGCCATGGAGATGATCCACACCTATTCCCTGGTTCATGACGACCTGCCTGCCATGGACAATGACGAATACCGCCGGGGCCAGAAGACCACCCATGCAGTATACGGGGAGGCCATGGGGATCCTGGCGGGAGACGGGCTTTTGAACTATGCCTTTGAGACGGCTCTTACTGCCTTTGACCTGGAGCCAGAGAATCCGGGGATCGTCCGGGCCCTGAAGCTTCTGGCAGGCAAGGCCGGAATCTACGGGATGATCGGCGGGCAGACCGTTGATGTGGCGTATTCCGGGAAGCCGCTGACAGAGGAGCAGCTGGATTTTATTTATCGGCTGAAAACCGGGGCGCTGCTGGAGGCCTCCATGGTGATCGGGGCAGTGCTGGCGGGCGCCACCAGGAACGAGCAGGCAGCGGTGGAGGCTGCGGCCACCGAGCTGGGCCTTGCCTTCCAGATTCAGGATGATATTCTGGATGTGACCAGCACCCAGGAGGTGCTGGGAAAGCCCATTGGCAGTGATGCGAAGAACCAGAAGACCACCTATGTGTCATGGAAGGGAATAGACCAGGCCAGGGCAGAGGTAGAGCGTCTGTCCCAGCGGGCTGTGTCCCGTATCAATCAGCTGGTGGTGCGGAATGAATTTCTGACAGAGCTGATGCTGTATTTGATTCACAGGGAGAAATAATATGGTACTGGAGAAGATCAATGAAGCCAATGATGTAAAAAGCCTGACAGAGCAGGAACTCAAATGGCTCCCGGGGGAGATACGGGAATTCCTGATTGAGAAGATCTCCCATACCGGCGGCCATCTGGCCTCCAATCTGGGAGTGGTTGAGCTGACCATTGCCATGCACCTGGTCTGTCAGCTGCCGGAGGATAAGATTATCTGGGATGTGGGACACCAGTCCTATACCCATAAGCTTTTGACCGGACGGCGGGAGGGCTTTGACGAGCTGCGCAAATACGGCGGCATGAGCGGCTTCCCCAAGCGGAAGGAGAGCAGCTGCGACAGCTTTGATACAGGCCACAGCTCCACCTCCATCTCCGCAGGTCTGGGCTATGCCCAGGCCAGGGAGATTCTGGGGGAAAGCAATCAGGTAATCTCCGTGATCGGGGACGGAGCCCTCACCGGCGGCATGGCCTATGAAGCCCTGAACAATGCCTCCCGGCTGGAATCCAATTTTATCATTGTGCTGAATGACAACAATATGTCCATTTCGGAGAATGTGGGAGGCCTGTCCCGGCATCTGTCCAACCTGCGCACTGCGGATGCATACCGGGACCTGAAGGAAGGGGTGGCCAATTCTCTGAACCGGATTCCTATCTACGGGGAGCGGATGGTGAAGCGGATCCGCAAGACCAAGAGCGGGATCAAACAGCTGCTGATCCCGGGCATGCTGTTTGAAAATATGGGCATTACCTATCTGGGGCCGGTGGATGGCCATGACGTCCAGGCGCTGGTGAAGATCCTAAGAGAGGCTGCCAGAATTGATGGGGCAGTGCTGGTGCATGCCATCACCCAGAAGGGAAAGGGGTATCTGCCGGCAGAGCGGCACCCTTCCCGGTTCCATGGGACCGAGCCCTTTGAGATCGAGACGGGACTGCCGGCGAAGAAGCGGAGCAAGGCCAATTATACCGACATTTTTTCTACGGTGATGCGGAAAATGGGAGATCGGGATGAGCGGCTGGTGGCTGTCACGGCAGCCATGGCGGACGGGACAGGCCTGAAGCGGTTCCACAATATGTTCCCGGATCGTTTTTTTGATGTGGGGATTGCGGAGGCCCATGGGGTTACCTTTGCGGCCGGTCTGGCTGCGGCGGGGCTTCGGCCGGTGTTTGCGGTGTATTCCTCCTTTTTGCAGCGGGCCTATGACCAGATCCTCCATGACGTGTGCATCCAGGACCTTCCGGTGGTGTTTGCCATTGACCGGGCGGGCCTTGTGGGAAGCGACGGGGAGACCCATCAGGGGATTTTTGATCTCTCCTACCTGTCCTCCATTCCGAATATGACCATTTTAGCCCCTAAGAATAAATGGGAGCTTTCTGATATGATGAAATATGCCATCCGGTTTGAGCACCCCATTGCAGTCCGCTATCCCAGAGGGGAGGCCTATGACGGGCTGAAGGAGTTCCGGGCTCCGGTTGTGTACGGCAAGAGCGAGGTGATTTACGATGAGTCGGAGATCGCCCTGGTGGCAGTGGGCAGCATGGTAAAAACAGCGCTGGAGGTGCGGGAGCTTCTGAAGGCCGACGGCTACCAATGCAGCCTGATCAATGTGCGGTTTGTGAAGCCTCTGGATGAGAAGCTGCTCCTTCGGCTTGTAGGGGAGCACAAGCTTCTGGTGACCATGGAGGAAAATGTGGCAAGCGGAGGATACGGGGAGCATGTGGTGGAGTTCTTAAACCAATGCGCAAGCACGGTCCGGGTGCTTCCCATTGCCATTTCGGACGAATATGTAGAGCACGGAAATGTAGATATTTTGAGAAAGGAAACCGGTATTGATGCCTGGTCCGTGACAAAACGGCTGCTGGCAGAATATATCGGCTTGTAGGTTTTATCGATGAAAGAGCGTTTGGATGTGCTTCTGGTGTCCCGCCGGCTGGCGCCCTCCCGGGAGAAGGCGAAGGCCATGATTATGGAGGGAATTGTCTTTGTGGAGGGACAGCGGGAGGATAAGGCAGGGGCGTCCTTTGACAGCGGGGTCTCCATTGAGGTGCGGGGGAATACCCTCCGCTATGTGAGCCGGGGAGGGCTGAAGCTGGAAAAGGCAATGAAACAGTTTGACATTTCCCTGGAGGGATGTATCTGTATGGATATCGGCGCTTCCACCGGAGGCTTTACGGACTGCATGCTCCAGAATGGGGCCAAAAAGGTGTACGCGGTGGATGTGGGCTACGGGCAGTTTGCCTGGAAGCTCCGGCAGGATCCCCGGGTCGTTTGCATGGAGAAAACAAATATCCGCTATGTGACGCAAGAGGATATTGCAGATGTGCTTGATTTTGCGTCTGTGGACGTTTCTTTTATCTCCCTGACCAAGGTATTGGAGCCGGCCCGGGCGCTTCTTGCACCAAAGGGGCAGATGGTGTGTCTCATCAAGCCTCAGTTTGAGGCAGGCAGGGAAAAGGTTGGGAAAAAGGGAGTCGTTCGGGATCCGGCAGTACATTTGGAGGTAATTGAGCGTGTGCTTACCTTTTCCCGAACCCATGGGTTTTCCGTAAAAAATCTGGAATTTTCCCCTATCAAGGGCCCGGAGGGCAATATCGAATATCTGGTTCACCTGAAAAAGGAAAGCGGCACAGAACAGGAGGAGGGGGTGGATGCGGCAGCGGTTGTGGCCAAAGCCCATGAAACCCTTGCAGGGCTATGAAGCATTTTTTTATTGTAACAAACCAACAGAAGGATGAGGAGCTGACGCTGACTGGCAGGGTGCAGGACTATATCTTAAGCCGCGGCGGCGCCTGCGAATACGGAACCATCCAGAAGCATGAAACGGATGGCTTCAAAAGCCTCAATCCGGAGGAGCTGCCGGAGGGCTGCGAATGCGTGATCTGCATCGGCGGGGACGGCACCCTGATCCGCACGGCCCACGAATTCTTAAAGGAGCATGTCCCGATCATCGGTGTCAACCGGGGGCATATCGGATATCTGTGCGAGCTGGACAGCCAGACCGTATTCGGGGCCATTGACGCGCTGATGAAGGATGAATACATGGTGGAGGAGCGGATGATGCTCCACGGGTACTGCATCCGGGGGGGCGAAAAGCAGCCACCCCACCGGGCCCTGAATGATTTTGTGATCCACCGCTCAGGCCTGGGGCAGGTGGTAAATCTGACCATATCAGTGAATGGGGAATATCTGAATACCTACAGTGCGGACGGCATGATTGTCGCAACGCCCACCGGCTCCACAGCCTACAGCATGTCGGCAGGGGGGCCGATTGTGGATCCCAAGGCAGAGCTTTTTGTCATGACCCCCATCAGCCCCCATTCCCTCAATTCCCGCAGTATTGTGCTGGGAGCGGAGGACGAGATTACCATTGGCATCGGCTCCCGGAGGATGGAGCAGGACGAACAGGTGGAGGTCAGCTTTGACGGGGAGTCTGCCATGCAGCTGGCGGTGGGGGATCAGGTGGTGATCCGCAGGTCTGCCGTCAGTACAAGGTTTGTGAAGCTCAGCAACCGGAGTTTTCTGGAAATACTTCGGAAGAAGATGCAGGCGCCTTAGCGCGTGTTGGAAAATTGCTTTCTGGCAGCTGTCGGGAATGAATTTTTATACACGCTCCAGGAAGAGATCGGAAGGAAAGGAGCAGGATCCATGAAAGCAGGCAGACATGCGAAAATTCTGGAACTGATTAGAAAATATAAGATTGAGACCCAGGAGGAGCTGTCAGCCCTTCTCCAAAAGGAGGGCTATCATGTGACCCAGGCCACCGTATCCCGGGATATCCGGGAGCTGAAGCTGACCAAGGTGTCCCAGGGGGACGGACGGCAGAAATATACGGCCTACCAGGAGAATGACAGGGACATGGATCAGAAGTATGCCCGCGTATTCCGGGAAGGGTTTGTTTCCATGGATATGGCCCAGAATATCCTGGTGGTGAAGACCGTTTCCGGCATGGCTATGGCGGTGGCGGCTGCCTTGGACCACATGGACTGCCATGAGATTGTGGGCAGCATTGCCGGCGACGACACCATCATGTGTGCGGTCCGCACCGTGGAGGACACGGCGGCCCTGATGGAACGTTTGCGGAGAATTATCGAGGAATAAAGGATTTTGTGGGTGAGAGAGTAGAAGGAGAAGAGAGATGTTACTGAGTCTGCATGTGAAAAATCTGGCTCTGATTGAAGAGACGGAAGTGGAATTTCAAGATGGGCTGAATATTCTGTCCGGTGAGACAGGAGCCGGCAAATCCATTATCATCGGCTCCCTGAACCTGGCGCTGGGGGAAAAGGTGCCCAGGGAAATGCTGCGGGAGAACTGTGAGTACGCGCTGGTGGAGCTTGTATTTTCCGTGGGCAGCCGCCAGGAGGAGCAGCTTCAGGCTCTGGAGGTGTATCCGGAGGACGGCCAGGTGATTATGTCGCGGCGGATCACCTCCGGCCGCAGTGTGGGAAAGATCAATTCGGAGACTGTCTCTGCCTCCCGGATGCGGCAGGTGGCGTCCCTGCTGATTGATATTCACGGTCAGCATGAGCATCAGTCTCTGCTGCAGAAGCGCAGGCATCTGGAGATTTTGGACGATTATGCCAAGGAGCAGCTGGGGGACAAAAAGGAGCGCATGGCAGAGAGCTATCGGGCATATCAGGCGCTCACAGAGGAGCTGGAGCAGGCATCCACAGACGCAGCTGCCAGAGCCAGGGAGATTTCATTCTTGGAATATGAGATCGGGGAGATCACGGATGCTGCCTTAAGCGCCGGGGAGGACGAGGAGCTGGAGCAGGAATACCGCAGGCTCTCCCACGGAAGGCGGATTCTGGAAGCCCTTGGGACAGTCCATGAGCTCACCGGAGGCGGAGACGGCGCCTCGGATCTGGCCGGACGCGCCCTGCGTGAGCTCTCCTCGGTCAGCGAGTACGATCCTGCCCTGGAACCGCTGCTGCAGCAGCTGGGAGACATTGACGGACTCTTAAATGATTTTAACCGGGAGCTTTCCTCCTACCAGGAGGATGCGGAATTTTCTCCAGAGGACTTTGCACGGGTGGAGCAGCGTCTGGATCAGATCAATCATTTAAAAGCAAAATACGGCGATACCATTGAAGCGATCCTGCATTCCAGAGACGAGAAGCAGGAACGGTATGAAATGCTGGTAAATTACGAACAATATATGGCAGATCGGAAGGAGCAGCTGGATCAAGCAGAGGAAAAGCTGGAAAAAATCAGCCGCCAGGTGTCAAAGATTCGAAGAAAGGCAGCATCCGGCCTTTCCCGGGAGATCACAAAGGCCCTGTCGGAGCTGAACTTCCTGGATGTGGATTTTTCCATGGAATTTTACGAGGATACGGGCTATTCTGCCAATGGGATCGACGATGCGGAATTTCTGATTTCCACCAATCCCGGCGAACCCAAAAAGCCCTTGGGAAAGGTGGCCTCCGGCGGCGAGCTCAGCCGTATCATGCTGGCCATCAAGACGATTCTGGCGGAAAATGATATGATTGAAACCATGATTTTTGATGAGATCGACGCCGGGATCAGCGGGAGGACAGCCCAGATGGTGGCAGAGAAGATGAATGTGATCGCAGCCAGCCATCAGGTGATCTGCATCACCCACCTGCCCCAGATTGCCGCCATGGCGGATTACCATTATCTCATTGAGAAAAATGTGGTAGGCGGCGCCACGGTTTCCAATATTAAGCCCCTGGCTGAGGAGGAGAAGATCGGGGAGCTGGCACGGATGACCGGCGGCGTGAAGATTACCGAAGCAGTCCTTGAGAGCGCGGCGGAGATGCGGGGCCTGGCCCTATCTGTGAAGCAGGCGCAGCGGGAGGGCGAAGCCGGGAAGGCGGATGCGTAAAGCAGGCGTCCCGGAAGTGGGAAGCTGGCAGGCGGATGCGTAAGGCAGGCGCCTGGAATGCGATTATTAAAATTTTGTGAAAAACTCCCAGATTGAATCATGGAAAAATCCATATACTATCCCCTGTAGAATGGCAAAGCAGGATGATATCCTGCCTGTCCTTTGCCCGGAAAGGAATGTGAAGGTATGTGGTACGTCAAATTTCAAAAACGGTGCAGATGGCTGGCCCTTTCGGGACTGATTCTTATCTGCATCTTTTTTTATTTCCTGCTGATGGATTCAATTCCGGACAAGATCCGGATTGTGGCGGGCCGGGAGGAGACCTTTGATCTGAAGGTGCCGGTAACTGGGCAGGTGCAGCCCAGCCAGGTACAGGTATTTACCAATCAGAGCCCGGCTGTTTCTGGGGAAATACATCAGGGAACTATAGATGCAGCCCAGACTGTTATCAATATGAATGATCGCTTTACGCTTAAATCATCAAAAGAAGGGGAGTTTTTGATTTCCTGCAAGCTGTTTGGGATCTTTGACCTGAAGGATGTCTCTGTGGAGGTGGTAAGCTCCCGGACCGTGATTCCCTGCGGCACGCCGGTAGGGATCTATGTAAAAACAGAGGGCGTGCTGGCCATTGGCACCAGCCCCATAACAGGGATTGACGGCATGAGCTATGAGCCGGCCCTCCATATTATACAAAGCGGCGATTACATTAAAACGGTGGACAACCAGGTAATCCACGATAAGGAGGAGCTGGTGGAGCGGGTGAATGCCAGCGGCGGCGAAACCCTTGTGTTGGGGGTACAGAGAGGCGAGGAGCTGATTCAGCTTAAGGTTGCGCCGGTTCAGACCGAGCGGGACCAATACCGTTTGGGAATCTGGGTGCGGGATGATCTGGCGGGTGTCGGAACCATGACCTATTATACGCCCCAGATGGAATACGGCGCCCTGGGACACCCGGTCAGCGACGTGGATACCAGCACCATGATTCGGCTGGAGGAGGGACAGCTGTATGAGACCAGGATTGTGGGAATTACCAAGGGAGAAAAGGGCTCGCCGGGGGAATTGGCCGGGGTGATTGACTACCAGCCAAGCTTCCGACTTGGCACTGTACAGGGGAATTCCCAGACCGGGATTTACGGACGGCTGGATCGGATTCCCTCAGGGCTGGAGAACGCAGAGGTTGTGGAGGTTGGGATGAAGCAGGAGCTGGAAACAGGACCAGCGCAGATTATAAGCTCTGTATCCGGAGAGCGGAGGCGCTATGATATTGAGATTCAGGAGCTGGACTTTCACAGCGGGAATGAGAATAAGGGGATTCAGTTCCGTGTGACGGATCCCAAGCTGCTGGAGCTGACCGGAGGGATTGTGCAGGGGATGTGAGTGAGTTATAATAAGGACAACACAGGAAAGGCTGATAAATAGGGCGTTTCTGGTGGTTATCCTAATTCAATGACCAAGAATAGGACACCGTATCTGCGCAGATATGAGAATGTAAGCGAAAGGAGGAGCAGCTTCGGCAGTTACATATTCATAATTGAATACCTGTCATAAACGGCCACACGGTATATGAGGAGACAGACAATGCGTTCTCATTCCTGGCGCCGGCAGTCCAGTATGGGAAGTACGGCACCGTTTTGATTTTGGAAGCCTTGGGACAGCGTTGGGGCTGGGAAAAGACGAAGTTATGGAGGTTTTAAAAAAAGCATGGGGATGTCTTTGCTCTGTACCGTCTGCCCGGATCCTATGGCTGCCTCATTTTTAATAGACTGTACTCGGCCGGTACAGAGGTTTCAATGCCTATCCAGGAGGATATTGTATGTATTATTGATGAAATACGCATTTGTGGCGCGAATACGCAGAAAAAGGGTTCGGATCATGAACTGGATAAATCCGATATCATCTCGTACCGTAACATGGACTATGCCAGGAGCAATATTCTTGTAACTATCGTCAGCCTGGTTGTTCTGGGTTTTGGGCTATCCTTTTTTGCTGGAAACCAGCGCACTTCTGATTCTGGCTCTGGTTGCCGCTACAACAGCAGCCTTTATCAGCATTACCAGTGACGCGGCATCAGCCTGCCGTGTGCATATCTGTTTGACCCGGAGAAATCACAGATTGTCTTTATGATGTCATTTATGGCGGGGGCAGGGTTTATTACGGGGCTTGTTCTTCTTATCAATTTGCTTTTTCCTGTAAAGGAGAATATCCTTCTGGCTTTCCATATTGTACTTATCATTTCTGTTATCTGGTTTTTTATTTCATACCGGATTGCGGTAAAGTTATATCAGAAGCGGGATATTAGCTAATGAATATAGGATGAAAGAGGCGGGGTGCAGACAACGGTGCATCCCGTTGTTCATTCATGCAATAGCAGGCTCATGAAGCGTGGATTCTATTGTTCATGATAAACATGCGACATATTTATCTCTTTTCTATTGACACAAAGGATATTAAGTGATATATTTATCTCATAAAGAGATAAATATATCTCAATAGTAGGAGGACTAAGATGAAAACAAATAAAAAGAAAATTTGGATTGGCTGTGGGATACTTTGTGTGTTGAGTGTGCTTCTTTCGTCATGGTATGCGGTTGCTTATAATGATTCCCGTCTGGTAGTTTCGATGGATTTTAAGGATTATGTATTTGATATAAAGGATTTGCCGATGATTGTTTCGGTTTCTTTCACTTGTGCTTATCTTGTCGCACTGTTTGTCATGCTTTTTATCCATGCAGGAAAAAAGCAGAGACAGGCAGTAGAAACAGGTGTCACCCGTAAAATAAATCCAAAGCTGGGGTGTTTGGGAGTATTGGGATTTTTGGGGTTTGCCGGTTTCTGGACATATCCTGTGGATGGTATAGTTTTTCCGTTTGCGTTTTTCCTGTTCTTCGGTTTTTTTGGTTTTTACTATGAAGGAAAGATGTCAGGAACATTTATGGATGAGTGTTTCCGTGAGAATATTGCCCGCGCTAAGCTGAAAGCGTATAGGATTACTTTTGGGGTTATGCTTGCCGCACTGATCATTCTTTGCCAGGGGAAACTTTTTGGAAACCTTGAGTACACCCTGATTGCTGCGATTATTATTCTTTCCCTTGCATTGGGCCTGGGGATTTTCCTCTCTGAATACTTGCTGTACCGGTATGACCATAACGATCAGGCAGAGGAAGGCGAGGAATAGGATATGGCAGAATTTGAATGCAGATTAAAAAAGTACCGGCAGATGAAAGATCTGACACAGGAGCAGCTGGCAGAAAAAGTAGGTGTGCGCCGGGAAACAATTATGCGTCTGGAAAAAGCGCAGTATAATCCGTCATTAAAGCTGGCAATTGATATTTCCAGGGCTGTAGAAGCCCCTATTGAAGAAATTTTTGTTTTTAAATGATAGAATCCACGCTTTGCGAAAATTCTATTGTCGTGAATGATAGAATCCACGCTTTGCGAGGTTTTTATTATCATGAGCAAAAATCTGCCCGCTGTAACATTTCGCGGACATTTGTATGTTTATCTATGTAAAAAAGCAGAGGAGTGTGGATATGAAAAAGATCTTGCTGGTAGAGGACGATGCCCTTTTAAATAAAACGCTGACTTACAACCTGATCTCTGAGGGTTATGATACCGTATCAGCTCTGAATGCCGGCACAGCCACCGAGTTATTGACGCAGACGGAATATGACCTGGTACTTCTGGATATCAACCTGCCGGATGGCAGCGGCTATGACCTGTGCAGGCTCATAAAACCGGAGAACCCTGACACGCTGGTGATCTTCCTGACGGCCAACGACCAGGAGAGCGACCAGATCCGGGGGTATGAAGTAGTGGCGGTGGATTATATCACCAAGCCCTTTTCCATTGGAGCGCTGCTGCGGAAAATACGGGCCATGTTCGCTATGCTGGAACACCGGGGAATGGCAAAGGATTTCTATGATGATGGCAGGCTGTTTCTGGACTTTTCGGAGCAGTCCGCTGCGCTGAATGGAAAGACCCTTACCCTTTCCCCCATGGAGTATAAGATGCTGTATCTGTTCTGCAAAAATCCAAAACAGATCCTGACCAGACAGCGCCTTCTGGAGCGGCTGTGGGATGTGGATGAAAACTATGTGGACGAACACACACTGACAACCTCCATCAGCCGTATCCGGGGCAAGATCGAGGCTGATGGCGATACTTATATCAAAACGATTTACGGGATTGGGTATCAGTGGATGGGAGGCGAGAGAAAATGAATCTGGGGCGAATCTCTGTAAAAAGAATATTCCTGCTGATCATCGGCGGTATGGCGGTTTCCATGCTGGTCATCTGCGCAGTTTTCTTCGCGGTGACAGGGCAGATATGGATACTGATTGTCGGTATATTACTGATGCTCTGCGCCCTTGCATGGATGTTCCTTCTGACGGTTGCTTTCAGCAAACGGCTTTCCGTATTTACCGGGGAGCTGTGCCGGGCAATGGACCAGATGATAAGCGGAAGCGGAGAGCTTGTGCGCACTGCGGACAGTGAAACACTCTTTGCCCGCATCAGCTACCGTCTTTCGCGGCTGTATGGGATCATGCAGGAGAACCGGAGGAAGGTGGATGAGGAACGGCAGGAGCTGCAGATGCTGGTGTCAGATGTTTCCCATCAGGTAAAAACACCGGTGGCAAATCTGAAAATGGTGACGGACACGCTGCTTTCAAAGCCGGTCACAGAGGAAGAACAGTTGGAGTTCCTTAAGGGCATCCGGAATCAGACGGACAAGCTGGAGTTCCTTTTTCAGGCTCTTGTGAAAACCTCACGCCTGGAAACCGGGGCGATCAGACTGGAAAAGAAAGACGCCCCGCTGATCGATACGTTGGCGATGGCCTTAAGCGGCATCGTATATGCGGCGGAGAAAAAGAATATATCCGTAACGGTGGACTGTCCGGAGGATCTCATCCTTTCCCATGACAGCAAGTGGACGGCGGAAGCCGTGTTCAACCTGCTGGACAATGCAGTGAAATATACCCCGGCCGGAGGAGCCATCCGAATTTCAGTAGAGCAATGGGAAATGTATGTAAAGCTTAGTGTGTCCGATACCGGCAAGGGTATCCTGGAGAGTAATCAGGCCGCTATTTTCCGGCGCTTTTATCGTGAGGAAGAAGTACACGAAGAACAGGGCGTGGGTATTGGCCTGTATCTGACCCGCGAGATCGTGACGAGGCAGGGCGGCTATATCAAAGTGGTTTCGGAGCCGGGCAGGGGTTCGGAATTTTCCATTATGCTCCCTACAAGATAATTTTTTGAAATGTCCGAGTCTTGTAACATTTCAGCCGCATTTTTTATGCCGCCTCGGACATTTCTGTGACATTTGGATTTTATAATGTCCGAAGAACAAGGTTCTTAGAACTTTGTTCTTTAATCAACAGGCAGAAAGCCTTGAAA
>CAJUQB010000082.1 GCA_910588285.1 uncultured Lachnospiraceae bacterium | reverse complement strand
ATAATTTTCAGCACTTTTCACAATGATTTAGAGGGGGGGAGTGAACAGTAACAAAGATTGAAAGGAATGTTTGAAATAAAAGAAAAAGTACTTGCTTTTCCGGACATCCGGTGCTATAATGTTAGCTGGACGCTTTTGGAATAAACACCCAAAAAGTGCGCAAAACAGCGTAAAATGGGACTTTCGTGGAAGGAGGCATATGCAATGAAGGTGAGATCATCCGTAAAACCAATTTGCGAAAAATGCAAGGTGATCAAGAGAAAGGGCAGCATCAGAATTATCTGTGAGAACCCGAAGCACAAGCAGCGCCAGGGATAAGAAGTCCCCGGGGGCTTGTGTCAGTATTTATGTGCGGCTGTAGTGAGACGCCCGGATGGGTTGTTTTACTATTCTTAATAGGCAGTGCCACATAGCTGCGCCGTCTTTTTGATACCGAGGGAGACTGGCGGAATATGTGATTCTTGTGATTGTAATTCAATGAGAATATCAGAAGAGAACCGATGCATGCACACATTTCAGGGCGTGCAACCGCAGCTGTATGCGTTGGTTTTCCAAGCAGGATGCTGTGCCGGGTTGCAGGCATGGCAGAGGATACTTTGAAAGACGGCCTACAGGCCAGAAAATAATGGAGGTGTACAACACACATGGCTCGTATTGCAGGTGTAGATTTACCAAGAGAAAAACGTGTTGAAATCGGACTTACTTATATCTACGGGATTGGTAGAGTAAGTGCAAACCGTATTTTGGAAGCAGCAAAGGTCAATCCTGACACGCGTGTCAGAGATCTGACAGATGATGAAGTAAAGAGAATCAGCGCAGTGATTGATGAGACCCAGGTAGTAGAGGGTGATCTGAGAAGAGAGATCGCACTGAATATTAAGAGATTGCAGGAAATCGGATGCTATCGCGGAATCCGTCACAGGAAGGGACTGCCGGTGCGCGGTCAGAAGACCAAGACCAACGCAAGAACCCGCAAGGGACCCAAGAGAACAGTGGCAAACAAGAAAAAGTAAGCTTCATTAAATTTAAGAAAGTAGGTTAGTTTAAATATGGCTAAAAAAGTTACAAAAAAAGTGACAAAAAAGCGTGTAAAGAAAAACGTTGAACGAGGACAGGCACATATTCAGTCATCTTTTAATAATACCATCGTAACGATTACAGATGCTGAAGGGAATGCATTATCATGGGCAAGTGCCGGTGGTCTGGGATTTAGAGGTTCAAGGAAATCTACTCCGTATGCTGCACAGATGGCAGCAGAAACTGCTACAAAGGCAGCTCTGATACATGGTTTGAAAACAGTGGACGTTATGGTAAAGGGACCCGGTTCAGGGAGAGAGGCAGCAATCCGTGCATTGCAGGCCTGCGGTCTTGAAGTAACAAGCATCAAGGACGTTACTCCGGTGCCTCATAATGGATGCCGTCCGCCCAAACGCAGAAGAGTCTAATCAGGAGGTAGATTGAAATGGCAGTAAATAGAATACCAGTACTTAAGAGATGCAGATCTCTTGGCTTAGATCCCATTTACCTGGGAATAGATAAGAAGTCCAACAGACAGCTGAAGAGAAGCAACCGCAAGGTGTCCGAGTATGGCCTTCAGCTGCGGGAGAAGCAGAAAGCAAAGTTTATTTATGGCGTTCTGGAGAAGCCCTTCCACAATTATTACGAGAAGGCAGACAGAATGAAAGGCATGACAGGCGAGAACCTGATGCGTATTCTGGAGAGCAGGCTGGACAATGTTGTGTTCCGTTTAGGGCTTGCAAGAACCAGGAAGGAAGCAAGGCAGATCGTTGACCACAAGCATGTTCTTGTAAACGGCAGGCAGGTGAATATTCCCTCTTACCTGGTTAAGGCAGGCGATGTGATTGAGATTAAGGAAAAATGCAAAGGTTCCCAGAGATATAAGGATATCGTGGAGGTTACAGGCGGAAGACTGGTGCCGGAATGGTTGGAGGCAGACATGGAGAATCTGCGGGGAACCGTAAAGGAATTGCCAAGCAGAGATGCAATTGATGTTCCTGTAAACGAGATGCTGATTGTCGAGTTGTATTCCAAATAATAAGACACAGCAGGTGAAGATTATCCAAAAAGGAGGGACTTGTGCATGTTCGATTTCGAGAAACCGAAGATTGAGATTGCAGAGATTTCAGAAGACAAGAAGTACGGCCGTTTTGTTGTGGAACCGCTGGAAAGAGGTTATGGTACGACTCTGGGAAACTCCTTGAGAAGAATCATGTTGTCTTCCCTGCCAGGTGCAGCTGTCACCCAGGTGAAGATCGACGGCGTTTTACACGAATTCAGTTCCATTCCGGGCGTCAAAGAAGATGTAACTGAAATCATTATGAATATCAAGAATCTGGCATTGAAGAATACCAGTAGCACAAACGAAGCTAAGGTTGCATACATCGAATTCGAGGGTGAAGGTGTTGTTACGGCAGCAGATATACAAGTAGATCCGGATATTCAGATTCTGAACCCTGATTTGGTAATCGCTACCCTGAATGGCGGCGTAGATTCCAAGCTTTACATGGAGCTGACCATCAACAAGGGAAGGGGCTATGTAAGCGCAGAGAAAAATAAAGGCGAAGATGTACCAATTGGCGTAATTGCCGTTGATTCCATTTATACGCCGGTTGAACGTGTCAACATGACAATTGATAATACGCGTGTAGGCCAGGTTACGGATTTTGATAAGCTGACCCTGGATGTGTATACCAACGGAACCTTAGAGCCGGACGAGGCGGTCAGCCTTGCGGCCAAGGTTCTCAGTGAGCATTTGAATCTGTTCATTGATCTTTCCGAGAATGCAAAGACAGCAGAGGTCATGATTGAGAAGGAGGATAATGCCAAGGAGAAGGTTCTGGAGATGAACATCGACGAGCTGGAGCTTTCCGTTCGTTCCTACAACTGCCTGAAGCGGGCAGGCATCAATACCGTAGAGGAGCTGTGCAACCGCACTCCGGAGGATATGATGAAGGTTCGTAACCTGGGACGCAAATCCTTAGAAGAAGTACTAGCAAAACTAAAAGAGCTGGGGTTACAGCTGAATCCAGGTGACGAGTAAACGTCACCTGGATGATACCTCGCAAACTGCTAATGTTCGAGAAGCTGCACCCCAGAGGACCATATACTACGAGGCTGGTAAGCCCAAGGAGCGCAGCCTTGCTGATTCACAAGTGGAACATACAATGGTATTCGGTAAGTAAGCCCAAGGAGCATGGCCGGATATCCCACAAAATGGAGGTAAAAACCAATGGCAAAATATCGTAAATTAGGCAGAACATCTGATCAGAGAAAAGCACTGATCCGTAACCAGGTAACTGCTCTGCTGTACAATGGCAAGATTGTGACAACAGAGGCAAAGGCAAAGGAGATCCGCAAGGTTGCAGAAGGCCTGATCGCTATGGCAATCCGTGAGAGAGATAACTTTGAAGAAGTGACCGTGACCGCAAAGGTTGCCCGCAAGGACAAGGACGGCAAGCGTGTGAAGGAAGTGGTAGACGGCAAGAAGGTTACCGTATACGATGAGGTGGAGAAGAAGATCAAGAAGGATATGCCTTCCCGTCTTCATGCAAGACGCCAGATGCTGAAGGTTCTGTATCCGGTGAAGGAGGTTCCGACACAGGCTGCAGGGAAGAAGCGGGACACCAAGCAGGTTGATCTGCCCAAGAAGCTGTTTGAGGAGATTGCACCCAAGTACGCAGACCGTAAAGGTGGTTACACCAGAATCGTGAAGATCGGCCAGCGGAAGGGCGATGGTGCCTTGGAAGTACTGCTTGAGTTAGTATAAGCCTATATTCCATGAGAGCGTAATCATATAGAGAAGCCGCAGTATGTATTTGAAATGTACATACTGCGGCTTTTATCGTTTCATAGGAGAGTAGGCCCTTTGAAACAACAACGCTTCGCGGGGGAGCCACCGCGGAGGTAAGGAGAACGGTTGCAATTAGTGGTGTACCGCCAAGGGCAAGGTGAAAATAAACTCCGTACCCACGCCCTCTGTACTGATCACATTGATATTCTCATTGTGTGCGGAAATAATATCCTTTACAATGGCAAGCCCCAGGCCAGTGCCCTTTTTGTCCTTTCCCCGGGACAGATCTGTCTTGTAAAACCGCTCCCATATTTTATGAATGCTGTCCTTGGGGATCCCGATTCCGCTGTCCTTCACAGACACAAATACCTTGTCGTTGCGCTCCGTAGTCTCGATGGTGATGGCAGAGCCGTCGGAGCTGAACTTGATGGCATTGTCAATGAGGTTGTACAATACCTGCTGAATCTTGCTCATATCAGCAGTTACGAAAAGGGTTTCCTCTGTCAGGATCAGCTCAAAGGAGATGCGCTTCTGCATACAGGTTCCTTCAAAGGACAGGGCAGTATTTTTGATAATGGTGTTAAGATCAAAGCTGGATACGTCGAGAATGGCCTTGCCGTGAGAGCCGTATTTATTCAGCTCCAGCATACTCTGGGTCAGCTTATTTAACCGTTCCGTTTCCGTTAAAATAATGTTGAGGTATTTCTCCTGCATTTCCGGCGGGATCGTCCCGTCCATGATAGCCTCTATGTATCCCTTGATGGAGGTAAGGGGAGAGCGGAAATCGTGGGAAACATTTGCAATGAATTTCCGCTGGTCGTCCTCCAGGGTCTGTAGCTCGGAGGCCATGTAGGTGATGGAGGCAGCCAGGTAGCCGATCTCATCATTGGAGTGAACGGTGACCTTTTGTTCAAAATTCCCGGAGCTGTAGCTTTTGGCAATCCTGCTGATTCTCTGGACAGGGACATAGATAATGCAGGTAAAGACCCCAAGCAGCAGGAAGGAGCACAGGAAAATAATAAGCAGGGAAACATAGGAAATATTGATAAATCCGTCACTGTAGCGGTTTACCTGGCTGATCTGCTGGTGAATCAGCACATACCCGCGCACTTTGTAATTGATATTAATGGGAGCATAGACGGTCAGGTATTCTCCGGGCAGCGTATGGAAAAAATCCCCGGTCTGATAATAGCTGGTGCCAAAGGAGATAATATCAAAATCAGGGATGGTTTCCGGATGTTCGTCATCCGTGCCCCCTCTGGAATTGATGAGAATATTGCCCTTGGCATCAATAATCCAGATGGGGGATTTCAGATAGCTGTCAAAGGTGGCCAGATGCTCCTGTATATCCTTCAGGGTCAGAGTATTCTGAAAATAGTTGGCTGCATAATTGGAGGCTACGATTTTGGCCTGCCGGTATAAGCTGTCAGCCTCTGTGTCCAGCATGTAGCGGTAGGTACTGCGGGTGGTAAAGGTAGCCACCACCAGGAAAGCCAGCACATGAAAAGCCAGAAAACCAGCCAAAAATTTCAGATAGAGCGTCCGTTTCACGATTTCACCTCAAATTTGTAGCCAATGCCCCAGACCGTCGCCAGGCTCCAGGTCTCATGATCCTTGATCTTCTCCCGAAGACGCTTCACATGGACATCCACTGTGCGGGTGTCGCCAATGTATTCATAGCCCCAGATATGGTCCAGCAGCTGTTCCCTGGTAAAGACCTGATTGGGGGAGGAGGCCAGGAAATAGAGAAGCTCCAGCTCCTTGGGGGGCATGTCAATGGTCTTTCCGGCATAGATAACAGAGTAATTGGTCTGATTGATAATGAGATCCGGATATTCCACACATTTGATATTGGTGTTTGCAGGCTCCGGCTTTGCCGGCTGGTAGCGGCGAAGCACAGCCTTGACCCGCGCCACAAGCTCCTTGGAATCAAAGGGCTTCATAATGTAATCGTCAGCACCCAGCTCCAGGCCCAGAACCTTATCAAAGATTTCGCCCTTGGCCGAGAGCATAATAATGGGCAGGTTGGATTTGGCACGGATCTCCCGGCAGACCTGGTAGCCGTCAATGCCGGGGAGCATCAGATCCAGAAGGATCAGGTTGGGATGGTACTGCTCATAAACCTTCAGAGCCTCTTCCCCGTCATGGACCATCCGGGTGTCGTAGCATTCCTTGGTAAGGTACAGGGAAATCAGCTCCGCAATATTTACATCATCATCCACAATTAATATTTTCTGTTTTGTAACCATAGTGTTCTCCTATTATTTGTAAGCCGTTTCAAATGGTGGTGTGCTATTTGAATTCCACAATGGTAACGCCGGAATCCCCTTCGCCAAATTCGCCCAGACGGTAAGATTTGACGTATTTCAATCGCTTCAAATGGTTGTGGACCGCATTCCGCAGTGCACCGGTTCCCTTGCCGTGGACGACCCGGACGGAGGGCATGTGGGCCAGATAGGCATCATCCAGATATTTATCCAGCAGCGCGACTGCCTCGTCGGTAGTCTTGCCCAGCAGATTGATTTCTGTGGAAATGGTCATGGTTTTGGACATTTTCAGCTTGCCTGCACCAGTGGTCTTGTTCTTGGTTCCCAAGGGGGAGGGATCCTCCAGCAGGATCAGGTCCTTGATATTGACAAGGGAGCGCAGAATCCCCATCTGTACATAGAGATCCCCCTTGTCATTGGGCAGCGTATGGACGGTTCCCTTAAGATTCATGCTCAGAACCTTGACGGAATCGCCGATCCGCAGCTTTTTGGGAACCTTGTGGTTGACTGCTGCCGGATCCGGGGACATGGTCATAGCCTTTTGGGTCTTTTCCATTTTTTTGCGGAGCTTATCCCGCTCCTGCTCCATCTCTCTGGCGGAGATATTGGCCTTGCCGAACTTGTGAAAATTGCGGATAGTCTCATCAGCCACTTCCTTGGCCTCACGCAGGATGGCGCTGGCCTCCTCATTGGCCTGGCGGAGAATCTTATCCCGCTGGCTGTCAATGCGCTCCTGCTTGGCTTCCAGCTTTTTCTTCAGATCCTCGATCTCGCGCCGGTACTGCTCAATCTCCAGCTTTTCCTGCTCAATGGTAACGCGGCTGGATTCCAGGTCAGAGATGAGATCCTCAAAGCTTTCCTCCTGCTCGTCAATTCTGCCCCTGGCATCCTCAATGATATCTGCCGGCAGGCCGAGCTTCCCGGAAATGGCAAAGGCATTGCTCTTGCCGGGAACGCCGATCAGCAGGCGGTAGGTGGGGCTTAAGGTCTCAACCGAGAATTCACAGCAGGCATTTTCCACGCCGGGCGTGGACAGGGCAAAAACCTTCAATTCACTGTAGTGGGTGGTGGCCATGGCGCGGACGCCCATCTGGTGCAGCCGTGACAGGATGGAAATAGCCAGGGCGGCGCCCTCTGTGGGGTCTGTACCAGCGCACAGCTCGTCAAAGAGCACCAGGGAATTGTAGCTGACATGATCCAGGATGGAGATAATATTGGTCATGTGGGAGGAGAAGGTGCTTAAGCTCTGCTCAATGCTCTGCTCATCCCCGATATCAGCGTATACGTCGTCAAAAACAGCCAGCTGTGAGCGGTCATTGGCAGGAATATGGAGGCCAGCCTGGCCCATCAGCGTGAACAGGCCTACGGTCTTCAGGGAAACGGTCTTTCCGCCGGTGTTGGGGCCAGTGACAATCAGCAGCTGAAAATCCTCTCCCAAATGGATATCAATGGGTACTACCTTCCTGGGATCCAGCAGGGGATGGCGTCCCTTGCGGATGCGGATGTACCCCTGGGTATTGAACTGGGGGGCAGTGCCATTGTACTGTTTGGCCAGAGAGGCCTTGGCAAAAATAAAATCCAGCTGGGTCAGGACGCGGTGATTCTCAAGAACCGCAGGAATATGCTGGGCCGCAAGGCTGCTTAGATCAGCCAGGATAACCTCAATCTCCTCCTGCTCCTTCAGCATAAGCTCCTTTAAGTCATTGTTCAGCTTGACCACTGCCATAGGCTCAATGAATACGGTAGAGCCGGTAGAGGACTGGTCGTGAATCATGCCGGGAACCTGCCCCTTTGCCTCGGCCTTTACCGGCAGGCAGTAGCGGCCATTGCGCATGGTGATCACATTGTCCTGAAGATGGCCGCGGGTGTCGCTGCTGTTCAGGATGCTGTTCATCTGGGTCCGGATCTTGTCATTGATGGAGCGCATGGAGCGGCGGATATTCTTCAGATTGCTGCTGGCGTCATCGGCAATCTCATCCTCCGATAAAATGCACCGCCGGATCTCCTCCCGCAAAGGGGTCAGGGGTTCGATGGCATCAAACAGATCGTCTAGGGAGTCGCGCCGGCTCTCCTCCCGGTCCTGGCGGGAATAGGACTTGACGCGTCTGGCAGCCTCCAGCATGGAGCAGAGACGCAGCAGCTCCTCGATGCTTAAGCAGCCTCCGATTTCCAGCCGTTTCATGGAGAGCCCCAGATCATGGTTGCCGGAAAAGGACAGGGAACCCCTCTGATAAATCCGGGTCAGGGCGTCAGCTGTCTGCTGCTGGGCCAGCTGTATTCCAGGGAGATCCGTTGAGGGTGTCAGCTTGCTGCAGAGCGCCTTGCCTGAGGCGCTGGTGGCCTGCTCGGCCAATAGTGATATAATTTTATGATATTCCAATGTGTGAAGGACTTTTTCGTTCATGTTGTTCAAACCTCATTCGTTGTACTGGTATGCTGCAATTAAAATCTATATGTAGAGTTTACACCAAAAAGAAAAATCTTGCAACATAGACCAGAAAAACGTATAATATAAATAATTGCAGTCTGTTTTCCGGGGCTGCAGCAGTAGCGTCTGTATTGGTCATAGCAGGAGGCAGGAGGGGCTATATGGACCAGAAGGAGAAGAAGGAACAGAGGGAAAACAAGGAAGAATATGCATTTATCACAGAGACCATCAAGGACAAGCCGGTGAACAAACGCCGTCTGGCCAGAAAGGCAGGCTGGACGGTTTTGAGCGGGCTTCTGTTCGGTCTGGCTGCCTGCGTTGCCTTTGTGGCCGCAAAGCCAAAGCTGGAGACATTGATGGAGCCGCAGCCTTCGGGGGATCCGGTTACCATACCCAGAGACCAGCTGCCCGAGGGGGACGGGGAGCCTGGCAGCGGAGAGGAAGGCCAGCAAGGGGGAGCAGGGGAGGAGAATCCCAACACCCCGGAGGAGGGGATCAACAATCCGGCACAGGAGGGGAACGGTTCCGGTGCGGCGGAGGAGCCAGATGATGATGAGGTCCCCCCGGCCCCCATTTTTATAGAGCGGGATCTGGAGGCAAGAGATTATCAGCTGCTTCTGAATAAGCTGTATGCTGTTGGGAAGCAGGCAAACCGTTCTGTGGTTACGGTAACAGGAGTGACCAGCAACATTGACTGGTTCGATTCTGCCTATGAGAGTGAGAATCAGGGCTCTGGCATCATTATCCGCGATGACGGCCAGGAGCTGCTGATCCTGACGGAAAGGCGGGTAATCAATAATGCGGAGGCCATCAATATCACCTTTCATAATAATGACGTAGCTCCGGCAGAGGTAAAAAAATACGATGGTAATACAGGGATTGCCATTATCAGCGTAAAACAGGAGAATATTTCTCCGGAGACATTGGATAAGATTGAGGCAGTGGAGCTGGGCAATTCGCTGATTGTCGGCCAGGGAACCGTGGTGATTGCCATCGGAAGCCCCCTGGAATCCAATTATTCCATTCTTACCGGGACCGTTACCTCGTCGGATTATAAGGTGTCTGCCTGGGACAGCGATTATACTGTATTTACGACGGATATTATGGGAAGCAGCCGAGGCAGCGGCGCGCTGATCAATCTGAATGGGGAGGTGGTAGGCCTGATTCTGCAGGATTACAGCAGTCCAGGCGACCGGAATACCATTACGGCCCTGTCCATTTCGGAGCTGAAGGGGCTGATTGAGAAGCTTAGCAACGGGGAGGCGATCCCTTATCTGGGCATTAAGGTCAGTACGGTGACAGAGGAGATTTCCCAGCAGCATGGCCTTCCACAGGGGGTCTATGTGAAAAATGTTGAGACGGAGTTTTCCTCCCCGGCTATGGAGGCAGGCCTTCAGGAGGGGGATGTGATCACAGAGCTGAACGGAGAGGAAATGCAAACCATAGAACAGTACACCCAGATGCTGCTGTCGCTGGCTCCGGAGCAGTCCGTGAAGCTGAAGGTACAGCGGCAGAGCGGCGAGGGCTACACAGAGCTGGAATGTACGGCTGTGGTAGGCGTATTAAAATAGACAGTAAAGGCAGCTATGGAGAATAGACGATATAGCTGTGAGACATAAGAAAGTGACGACGGGAGGATTTAGACATGAAATATATCGAGACCCTGCGGGAGGGCGAGCGCATCGGAGGGATTTATCTCTGCAAGGGCAAGCAGTCAGCAATGACCAAAAACGGAAAGCCTTATGAGACGCTGCTGCTGCAGGATAAGACAGGAACGCTGGATGCCAAGATCTGGGATGTGAGCTCCCAGGGAATCGGTGAGTTTGAGGCATTGGATTATATTGATGTGGTGGGGGATGTGACCAGCTTCCAGGGAGCGCTGCAGCTGAATGTAAAGCGTGTGCGCAAGGCCCAGGAGGGGGAGTACGATCCGGCGGACTATCTTCCTGTCAGCACCAGGAATATGGAAGAGATGTACCAGGAGCTGCTTGGCTATATCCAATCCTTGAAGAATCCGTATTTGAAGCAGCTGGCGGAAGCTTTTTTTGTGAAGGATGCTGATTTTGTGAAGCGGTTTCAGTTTCACAGCGCAGCCAAAAATGTGCACCATGGATTTGTGGGGGGACTGCTGGAGCATACCCTGGGAGTGACAAAGCTCTGCAGCTGCCTGGCCGAGAATTATGGGATTCTGGAGCGTGATCTCCTGTTGACGGCAGCCATGTTCCACGATATGGGCAAGCTGGAGGAGCTGTCAACATTTCCGGAGAATGACTATACGGACGACGGACAGCTGCTGGGACATATCATGATTGGCGCCGAGATGATCAGCGATGCCATCCGCGGGATCCCGGATTTCCCCAAGAAGCTGGCTGCAGAGCTGAAGCACTGTATCCTGGCCCACCATGGGGAGCTGGAGTTTGGCTCTCCCAAGAAGCCGGCTCTGGCAGAGGCCGTGGCCTTAAGCTTTGCCGACAACCTGGATGCAAAGCTGGAGACGCTGCGGGAGGCATTTGCCAATGTTCCGGCAGGAAGTACCCAGTGGCTGGGCTATAACCGCTTATTTGAATCAAATATCAGAAGGACAAGTACAGCCTATAATAAGTCTCTGACGCCTTGACGCAGGATGGCTGTATAAGCATTTGGGAAACAAGGGGCAGTTGAAAAACAGCCCCTTTTCTATAGGAGAAATGTCATGTTTAAAAAGGATGATATGCTGACGCTTACAATCACCGATATGGGAGTGGACGGAGAAGGGATCGGAAAGGCTCAGGGAATTCCGATTTTTGTGAAGGATGCTGTGATTGGCGATAAGGTTCTTGTGAAAATCATAAAAATGAAGAAAAACTATGGCTATGGTCGCCTGATGGAGGTGGCGGAGCCATCCCACTGGCGTGTGGAGCCACGGTGTGAATTCCACCGCCAGTGCGGCGGCTGCCAGCTTCAGGTGATGGACTATGGGAAGCAGCTGGAATACAAGGAGCGCAAGGTGCGCAGCAATCTGATGCGGATCGGGGGCTTTTCGGAGGAACATCTGGAGGCGGTCCGGGAGCCCATCTGCGGTATGGACGAGCCCTTCGGCTACCGGAATAAGGCCCAGTTTCCGGTGGGACGGGATCGGGACGGCCGGATTGTCACCGGATTTTATGCCAGCCGCAGCCACAGGATTATTGCCAACCGCCGCTGCTGCCTGGGGGCAGACTGCAATGAGCGGATTCTTGACCTTATCATTGGATTTATGGAGCAATATCAGATAGAACCGTATCATGAGGAGGATGGAACCGGACTGGTGCGCCATGTGCTGATCCGCAAGGGCTTTGCCACCGGGGAGCTGATGGTCTGCCTGGTGGTGAACGGCAGGCAGCTGCCCCATAGCGAGGCGCTGGTGAAGAAGCTGCGCAGGGTGGAGGGGATGACCAGCATTTCCCTGAATGTGAACCAGAAGAATACCAATGTAATTCTGGGGCAGGAGCTGATCCTGCTGTGGGGGCAGGAATATATTACAGATACGATTGGGGAGATTCAATATCAGATTTCGCCGCTGTCCTTCTACCAGGTGAATCCGGCCCAGACCCTGAAGCTGTATGGGAAGGCGCTGGAATACGCAGGGCTCACAGGCCGGGAGACGGTGTGGGATCTCTATTGTGGGATTGGGACGATCTCCCTGTTTCTGGCGCAAAGAGCCAGGCAGGTGTATGGTGTGGAGATCGTTCCGGAGGCCATCGCAGATGCAAAGCGCAATGCTGCGCGGAACGGAATCACCAACGCAGAATTTTTTGTGGGGAAGGCTGAGGAGGTGCTGCCGCGGTTTTATGAGGAGCAGGAAGGACTGGGGAGGCAGGAAGGAGTGGAAGGGCAGGAAGGAGTGGAAGGACCGGCTGGGCAGACGATGCGGCAGGAGGACGGAATGCGCCATCCGGATGTGATTGTGGTAGATCCGCCGCGGAAGGGCTGTGATGAGCGGTGTTTGGAGACTATGGTGAAGATGCAGCCGAAACGGATTGTGTATGTCAGCTGCGATTCGGCTACCCTGGCCCGGGATCTTAGGTATCTTGGGGGGGAGGGGTATGAGCTGAAGGGGTGGCAGGCGGTGGATATGTTTCCGATGACTGGGCATGTGGAGACGGTATGTTTATTGTCCAAACTTCATGCAGACCAACATATCGAGGTGGAACTTCAGATGGACGAGCTTGATTTGACGGCTGCGGAGAGCAAGGCAACTTATGAGGAAATCAAGGATTATGTGTTAGAGCATAGTGGATTGAAAGTCAGCAGTTTATATATCGCACAGGTAAAAGAGAAATGCGGAATTATTGAGAGAGTGAACTATAATCTGCCAAAATCAGAAAATTCCAGACAGCCGAAATGTCCGCCAGAGAAAGAAGCTGCTATAAGGGAGGCGTTGGAGCATTTTCGTATGATTTGATGGTAGCTTATAAATGGTGGGATATTTTCTCTTTGGTTCACATCTTTAAGTGTTATCGTTATATTTTTGTATAGTGAAATCAAGAGAGGATGGTGGTGTTTATGAGAGAAAAGAAAATTTATTTGTATGTGGATAGCCAAGAACGGAGCATTTTATTGCATAGCCTTGTGGAGTTGAAAAATTAACTCATATAGCATGGCAGATATACGGTCTGCGTTGACGAACAGATATTTGGGGTCGTAAACACATCAGTAAAGAGAATGAAAATTGAATATATCTAGGGTACATCATTATGAAGCCGCTTATTCTTATTGAATTTTAAGAGTAAGCGGCTTTTTATATAAGTTGACACTATTTATTCTTTGTAACTGATTTACTGTATTAATTTGTCGAAATGGTGAATAAAAACTCATATTTTAGTGAACTTTGAATGAATTGACGGTTCAAAAGGTGAGTTTTACAATATAGAGGAGGTGAATTAGAATGAACCAGTCAGTAAATGCATTAGGGAATATTGTTCGTGCAACAAGAAAAAGCAAAAATTTATCTCAAGAGGCATTAGCTGAAAAACTTGGTGTTTGCAAAAGGACGATTATAGATATTGAAAAGAATACAGGAAACCCAAAGTTTGAGTTGTTATGTATGTTAGTGAGAGAGTTGGATTTACCACTTTATCAAGTGTTTTATCCAGAGGTAACGGAGGAGTTGGAAATAAAAGATGTGTTTCTGAAAGAATTAAGCGATTGTTCAGATTATGAAATAAGAATTATTTTGTCGGTAGTAAAGAGTTTGAGATATACATTGAAAAATGAAAGAAATATATAGTCAATATGACTTTAGTCCTAAATAATATGATTGGAGAATAAAATGTTTCTGTTCCCTAAAAATTTGGAAATATCTAATCCAGAATTGGTAGCAATAGTTCAAGTTGTTCATGCTAGAGTGGAAAAATTTTTAAAGTATCCTCTACATATCCATTATACAGATCATTCAATAGAACATAGCATTCGTATACTTGAAGTTATTTCTAATATGCTTGATGAAACAAGTGTATGTTTATCTGATGTAGAGAAATATATTTTAGTCTGTGCTGCATTACTGCATGACATAGGTATGCAGACCCCTTGTTTTTCAGATAAAACATTTCTTTCAACTGATGATTTGGAAGAAATACGGAAAAATCATCATTTATATTCTGAAAAGATGATTATAGATAGTGTTACAAAATCAAATGATGATAGATATTACTTTGGGTTGGAATCCAAATGCGAGTATGTCGAATTGATAGCTAGAGTTGCAAAAGCTCATAGAAAAGTGAATCTAATAGAACTAGATAATGTATTTGTTGGTAATGAAGAGATTCGTATTAGATTTTTGTCTGCTTTGTTAAGGTTAAGCGATTGTCTTGATATGGATTATAGACGTGTTGATGTGGAAAGATTATCTTCATTGAATATTCCTGTATCAAGTAAAATGTATTGGTTTAGACATCAGTATGTGCAGGGAGTAAAAATTTCCCACCAAAAAATAGAGGTTTTTTTCAGTTTCCCAAAAGAATATGAAAATGCAGATGATTGTATCAATTCGATTATTAATGATACATTAAGAGAGGTTTCTGACCAAGTAGATGAGGTATACGATTTTCTTGATGATTATGGATTACGTTTGCATAAAAAAATTTCACACAGAACAAGTTTTTCATTAGTCCAAAGACATATGCCAGATGAATTAATAACATATATTAAAACATTGCGTGAGGAGAATGTTATAAAAAGCGATAAGGTGTTTGATGTATATCCAACTAGGGATTTGTGTATAGATGACATTTTTAAAAGACTTAAAGGTATTGGTGCAAATAATGTTGTGTTTTTTGGAGGAATATCTTCAAGATTATGTCACAAAGGCACGGTTGAGATTTTTTCAGAATGGTTAAATAAGAATAATAAGGCTATGTTGTTTCTGTGTTATGAAGATGATGAGGCAGCACTGTCTAGGGCTACTACTCTTGATGAAGGTTCAATGCCGAAAGATGGGCTTCCTTCTGAGCCACATATGAGATATGTATACAAATTAGGAAATATTGAAAAATGCCGTGAAATGTATGCAGATAATATCAGAGAAAGAATTTACTTAATACCAATAACAAAAGCTTTAAACACCTATCCAATAGTTGTAGATAATGATTTCTATTGCAATATACTTACTGCTATACGAAGTTCTGAAAGTACTACAGCTAAAATGAGAGATAACAGTGTAGGGAAAAAAACAAAAATAGAGTTACTAAGCTATATGCTTTTTATTTTAGAAAATTCCCCTTCCTGTATTGGCAATTCAATACTATCCAATTTTATTCAGCTTCAAAAAAATATGATTAAATAAAGGAGAAGGTATATTATGAATCAGAGTAGTAAAATTACACGGGAACAGTTAATTGAAAGAATTAAATCCGCACAAAGTAGAGTACGATTTTTGGGTGTATTAGCAATTGATTTTGATTGGACAGAGGTTAGAAAAGATTGGCTAACTAGAATTAATAATGGTGATTTTTTAGTTGAGATAATACGGGAAGCTGAGAATTTCGTTAGCAATATATCTATCATTACATCAAATAAGAAAATTAGCGGTATGGAGCGTAGTTATCAGTATGGAAACCTAAAAAAGGTTATTGAGTCACCGTCTACAATGCTGAGAAAATTTTTGGTTGATAATGAATGTAAATATACTGAACCCCCTACAAATTTGGAAGAAAAACAATTGTTTTCATTGAGAACATGCTATCTTCAAATCCCTATACCAGTTATAAACGTTGATGACGAGTTTTATTTTGCTCTTACTATGACAAAGTTTTATCATCTTAATGAATTTGAAAAACTGGAAAAAACACATCCATGGTATGGGGAATTTAAAAATTATTTTCATGCATACTTTGATTTTAATGAAGGGGCAAAAGAGTATTCCACTGAAGAGACGAAAAAAGGTAATAGGTTGGAGGTAATAAATGCATATAATTTTAATAGAGAAGTTATGTTTCCTTTACCGAGAGATTCATTTCCTGAAACTAAGCTTGCAAAACTTGTTGTATGGGCTTTGCTCTTCACTAGAGATGGTAAGTTATTGATACACAAGCGAGGAGTAAATGCGAAAGATAATAGAAATCGATGGGACAAATCTGTTGGTGGTCATGTTTCAACTGATGATGTAGATTCGGTAAAAGCTGTGGCGCGAGAAATTGCAGAAGAATTATACAAACATGAGGCTGAAGGACAAGGTGATCATGGAAAAAGTGATTTTTTTAAAACAAATGAAGATAAAATGATTTTCTTAGGAGAATGGAATCCACATAATAGGAATAGTATGCCATTCTATGATGTTGAAAATAATAGGGAAGAAAATTTTTACTTTAGAATGAATTATGCATATAGTAAAGTTGACCATGATTCTGTCCGTTATTTAGTCACGGGAGATAAGGTCATTGCACATACTTTTATTGATATTTTTATGTGTATTGCTTCAGTTAAGTTTGATACATCCAAACTTGAAAATTCTGAATATAAAATTTTGGAATTACATGAATTGAACGATGCGTATTACGATGGAGAAATTGAAATGACCCAGAAAGAAATAGAACTTTGGGAAGAAAATCCCGAAGAAGCAAAATTGAAGCATGGGATTGAACATACAACTAGTTATGGTGGCAAGCATTATATGAAGTTTAGTGTTACACCGGATTTAGAGACAATTTTACGCTCAACACAATTATTTGATCAAATGAATGAGTTTTCTGATTATATAAAGGCACATAAAATGTATTTAGAGGGTGATAAATAATGGCACATATAATTACAATTACAGGACCTTCTATGTGTGGTAAATCAAGAGTTATTAAACAATTGGAAATGTTAAGTACAACACAGAAATATAAAGGTCGGTTTGAGATAGTTAAAGTTCCAAAGTATACAACTAGACCTTTTAGACAGAATGAAATTGATGCTATTAATTCAGGATGTAATAATGATTTGGATGTGCTTCCAGTTATAGGGAAATTTAATGAATGCGATAATACTACAATGGAAGATTTAAAAATGTTAAAATTTAATGCTTTTAATAAATTAGGATGTGATTTAGTTTATGAGCAATATGGGCATAGATATGGTATTAAATTATCTGACTTGTATAATTATATAAGGCTTGGAAAGAGTCCTGTTGTAATATTGAACGATGTTAGAGCTATTGAAGATATAAAAAATTTATTAGGCAAACAATGTATTTCGTTATTTGTTTTTAGAGATGTTCCAAATCTCAAGCGCTTTGAAAAAGAAGGAGAAAAGCGTCATGATACAAAAGAAACTATATTGACTAGATATGAAAAGGCAACAGCAATTTATCGTATCTATATTGAAAACATAGGTTTATTTGACAAAATGATTTTAAATGTTCAAAATGGGGATGATTGTTTACGACATATTCTTATGCAACTTATTGATTCAATTTGTTGTGACCCACAAACATTTATTTGATAATGAGAGGTTGATTATATGGCTAAAAATACACCTAGGCTCTTTATTGTTGTAGGTAATCCTGCATCTGGGAAAGATGAGCTAATTGCTGCCGTAAATGTAATTGGTTCACTACATGCAGAAATAGTACCTAAACACACTAATCGTCCTTGGCGTGCTGGAGATGATGCTGAGATGATTTGTTGTGATGGACCTAATCAAGCTGATTATGATTTAGAAAATTGCGATATAGTATATACAAATTATGGTAGTGATTATGGTATAAAATCGTCATATATCTGGGGAAAGTTGAAAAATGGTATTAGCCAAGTCCTTGTAGTAAGTAATAAAGATGCTCTTAACAAATTGAAAAAAATGTTTGGGGATTTGGCGGTTGTTATTTATGTTTATGCTCCCATTACTAGTGAGGAATATAGGGCAATTGAAGAAAAGAAGCAAAGAGATAAACAAAAGGTTGATCCCGATTATGTAATTAATCATTCATATATTAATGAGCGAGTGCATAATTTTGATATGGCTTGGAAATTATATGAAGATAACTTTATTTTATTTGACCATGTGTTTATATATGCAGACAAGCGAGAAGATTTATTTGATCAGATTTTTAGATTATTCCGTGCATATGAAAGTTAATGGTATATAATATAGAAATGTTGAATAGAATGATGGAGTATATTTGGAAAGGGGGAACTAACTTTGTCTTTTGACCTCCCTAATGAAAAAGTGTCTCAAAAAGACCAATTATTATTATCATATAACCAAAAAAGGGAACCGTTGGGAATACAACCGAGAGATAGTTTTCTTAATTCAAAAAACGCTAAAGTAGTTGTTTGGGCTTTTGTTTTTACGCAGGACAGAAAAGTATTATTACATCGGCGTAAAGATAATGCAAAAGATAATCGGGGTATGTGGGATAAATCTGTTGGAGGACATGTCGAAAGAAGTGATTTAGAATCGTCAAAAGCTATAGCAAGAGAGGTGGCGGAAGAATTATACACAGATGAATGTTTGGGTAATAAATATGATAATATTTCTATTGTAACTGAGATTGTTAAATCAATGAAGTTTCTTGGTGAATGGGATAAAAATGAAATGAATTTAAATGCAGACAAGGATTCTTTTAAGTATTATAGAGTTAATTATGATTTTAGTAAAAAGTTAATCAACTCGTATCGCATATTACCAAACGGTCAAAATGTGAAAATAAATTTTTTCGCAGATGCTTTTGTCTTTTTGGCACCAAAGTCATTTGAAACTGATAAATTATTTAATTCAGATTATATTTTGATAGATTTAAATGGATTAATGAGAGCAATTGAAACGGGGGTTTTTCCTAATACAGATATTGAATGTAATCCAACCCCAGATTTAAAGTATATAATTGGTTCTCCAATTTGGGAAAATTTAATAGACTTTTCTAATCATATAGTAATGTGATGAAAGCTCTAATAACCTGTATTTACGGATGGGTAGGTTTATAGAATGCTGAAAGAACAAATATTATGCATATTTTTAATATTCAGCGGTTATCGGACAAGGTTTTCAGCGAAAAATCAACATTTATTATAATACTACCCCTCTGTTTCCTAATGTTTGTATTTTTGTAAGGTGGATTATTCTTAATTTTGTGTAGAAACAACAAGAATGGCATTTTATGAGAGAAAAGAAAAAACATTTATATGTGGACAGCTAAAAACGTAGAATTTATTACATAGCCTTGTGGAGTTGGAAAATCAACTCATACAGCAGGGCAGATATACGGACTGCGTTGACGAGCTGATATTCAAAGTCGTAAACGCACCGATTAAGAGAATGAAAATTGAATATATCTAAGGCACATCATTATGAAGCCGCTTATTCTTATTGATTTTTTAAGAGTAAGCGGCTTTTTTACGTTCTATCGTTCTCTGATACAGTTACATAGCCACTCTGACAAAGTGGCTAAATTTATGCGAAAGGAGGACACACCTATGTCAAATTGCAAAGTAATCGCTCTGACAAACCAGAAAGGAGGTGTCGGCAAGACCACCACGGCGGTCAATCTGGGAGTAACTCTGGCACAGCAGGGTAAGAAAGTCCTGCTCATTGATGCCGATGCACAGGCAAATTTAACGATGTCGCTCGGTTACAGCCGACCAGACGATTTACCCAATACACTCTCAACCATTATGCAGGATATTATTGATGATAAATCCGTCGATGTTTCCAAAAGTATCCTGCACCATGACGAGGGCGTTGACCTGCTCCCGTCCAACATTGAACTATCGGGACTGGAAGTAAGGCTGATAAACGCCATAAGCCGTGAAAGCGTGCTGAAAACCTGCATCAACGAGGTAAAAAAGAAATATGATACTGTCCTCGTTGATTGTATGCCGAGTTTAGGTATGCTGACTATCAACGCACTTGCGGCGGCTGACAGCGTGGTTATCCCAACACAGCCCCATTATCTTTCTGCAAAGGGCTTAGAGCTGTTGCTTCGCTCCGTGTCTAAAGTCAAGCGGCAAATCAATCCCCATCTGCGGATTGACGGTATCTTGATGACGATGGTAATGCCACGCACGAACATTTCTAAAGAGATTACTGCAACGGTAAAGAGTGCCTACGGGCAGAGGATTAAAGTTTTCGATGCCCAGATACCCCATTCCATCCGTGCGGTAGAAGCCACCGCAGAGGGAAAGAGCATTTTTGCCTACGACAAAGGCGGCAAGGTAGCCGCAGCTTATGAGCAGTTCGGAAAGGAGGTAGCAGAGATTGGCGAGAAACAGAGAAAGCAAAATCGAGCTGACCGCATACGATGACCTCTTTGAAACCGACGAGAGCCGAGCAGAAGCAAATTTAAGCAGGATAAGGGAAATCCCCATTTCCGAGATTGACGAGTTCCCAGACCACCCGTTCAAAGTTTTAATGAATGAGGATATGGAGCAGCTTGTGGAAAGTGTCAGTCGGAGCGGCG
>CAJUQB010000081.1 GCA_910588285.1 uncultured Lachnospiraceae bacterium | reverse complement strand
GTGTAACGCACAGCTGTCAGAAAGCAATTTTCAAACACGCTCTAGATATACCCTAAATTAATAAGAAACAGGAATCTGTATTTCATATAAAAATTCTGTTGACGAATCGGTCAAATTATCATCAATATGGTTGATTTGAATGGCATCCCCTACAATTTTCATCTGCTGCTTCTGGATATAATCCAGGAGCCGTTCCAGGCAGGGCTTCCGGTCCCACATTTTTCCTTCAAAGTAGCCGCAGATAAAGTGGCAGGAGGGAATGGTGCGGGAGTGGGCCGTATAGAAGGGGACTGTCTCGCTGGTATGAACAAAAACAAAGGCAATGGCGCTGTGGGGCAGGCTGTCGGAAACCAGCTCATCCCTGGGAATAAAGACACCGTGGGTGCAGCAGATCATACCCGGCATACCGGGCAGGGAGGCGGTAATGGACTTTTCCAGCTGTCTGCTGGCAAAATATTTGTCCTCATCATTTTTGATATATACACCGAAGGTCATGGCGCTGCGCTCCTGCAGCGTTTTTTCTACAATTTCATTCAGCTCATAGCGCATATTATGGCTGACCTTCAGTGTATTCAGCTTTCCCTCCAGATAACATTTTTTTCTATTTAGAATTTCCAGATCCCGTTTGATTTCATACAGCTTTTTATCCAGGATATTTAGAGATTTGGAAACATTCCGCTCCTTCAGATAATCACGGATATCCTGGATGGACATATCCATGGTCCGCAGATCCTTGATCAGCACCAGTGTATAGATCTGTTCCAGGGTATAATAGCGGTATAGGGAGCCAGGTTTTACAATGGCCGGCTTGAACAGGTCAATACGGTCATAGTGCTTCAAAGTATTGACAGGGATATCTACAATCTTGGATATTTCGCTGATAGTAAATGTTTTTTTCATGGAAGGCTCCTTTCATTTGAACAAAATACATCTCCAAAACCGCTCTATTATATGTATTATACACATGTGAGTTGGTTACAAGTCAAGACAATCAAAGTAATTTGTCAAAAAATTTTGATAGCCCAAGAAAGGGAGTTTCCGGACGGATACCGGAAGGCTTTGGCTCTTGACCCGTGACCGGCTCACACATGTAAAATAAAATTGCAGCCAGAAAAACATGGATTTCACCATATAAGGGAGAGGAGAAAAACTATGGGAAAAGAGAAAAAGAATCCGGCACTGATTCCGCCGAAGGAAGAGATATTTTCCTGGATTGAATACCTGTGCAGCCTGGGACACAGGCGTTCCGGTACGGAAAATAACTGGAAATCGGCTCAGTATATCGCAGAGCGGTTTCGAGAATTTGGGTTGGAGGAGATCCACTATGACCATCCGGATGCAAAGCTGTTCTTTCCGGAGGAATGGAGTCTGAAGATCGGAGAGGAGAATATTCCCTGCTATTTTATTAACTACACCAACTATTCCGGGGAGATTGGGGAATTTGATACCGGGGACATCACTGCAGAGCTGGTGTACGTGGGCGACGGACGCCCGGAGGATTTCGAGGGCATTGATGTAAAAGGGAAAATCGTGGTGGCCAACAACCGATGGCTGGATTACGACCTGGATTATTTTGAAAAATACCATGCGTCCGACAAATGCTGGTGGTATGACCCACGGAATACAGTCACCTCCGGCAGCCAATACATTCATAAAAATACTTATGACCCCAATACCTTCCCGCAAAATTACTGCGATGCGGTAAACAAGGGGGCGGTTGGCTTTATCGGAGTTTTGGTTGACAACTGCGACCACTACGAGCACTATAATGAAAATTATTCCCAAGCCTATGCAAAATTTCTGGATCAGGAAATATATCATTTTAACACCATGTACCGGCCAGGGCTCTGGATCAATCGTACCTGGGGGGCCAAGCTGAAGCGGCGGATTGAGGAAGCAGGAGAGCCTCTGATGGCCACTATGCGGATGAAGAACCGGGTGGAGGCCAGCCATGCCAATGTGGTCAGCGGCATCCTGCCAGGGGTGTCCGACGAGATCATCCTGGTGCATTCCCACCACGATTCCAGCTTCCAGGGAGCTATTCAGGATGCTTCCGGTATGTCGGTGGTTCTGGCCATTGCCAAATATTTTTCCCAGATCCCAAAGGAGGAGCGGAAAAAGACCTTGATGTTTGGGGCAATGGATTCTCATTTTTCCGGGTATGCAGGACACGAGGGATTTATCAGGCGGATGCAGGAGGAAAAACGCAATATTGTAATGGACTTTGTTATTGAGCATGTGGCCATGGAAGCGGTGGACGATATTGAGGCAACGGGTGATGAGATGCGCTTTACCGGGGAGATCGGTATGCGGCTGATTTACGCTACAGAAAACAAGCAAATCCTTGATATGCTTACAGAGGCAGTCAGGGACAATGATTTGGAACGATGCTTTGTAGTGCCCTGTATCAAAGGAAAGGCAGATGTGTGTTCTGACGGCGATCGGTTTTTCAAGGCGGGAATCCCGGTGGTAAGTATTATCAGTCCGGTGATTTATCTGATGGATCCAGTGGATCAGCCGGACCGTGTGGCGGTGGATGAGCTGCCGAAAATTACCAGCGCTTGGGTGGATATGATCTGCGAGGTATTTGACCACGCCGGGAAGGAGTATGGGGAGCAGGAGAATCTCCACTATTTTGGGAAAAGAGAGGAGTAGACATGGAAAAAGAGAGTCTGGGTAAGGAATTATATAAATGCATGGAAGAGCTGGTTTCTTTTGGATATCGCTATCCTGGCAGCGAAGGAGAGAAGCAGGCGGCTCAGTTTATCATAAGGGAGCTTAAGGAAGCCGGGATCCAGGCAGAGTATGAGGAATACAAGGCCAGGTGTTACCGCTATACGAAGCAGACGGTAAAGACCATGGCAGCAGACAGTACGTATGAATTTGATGCGCATCCCATTTGGTTTTCGGCAGGAGGGAGGGTAAGCGCTCCGGTAATCCATGTGGGCTACGGTATCCAGCCGGTGGAGGAGTGGCTGGATCAGGTGAAGGGGAAGATCGTGTTTATGGAAAGCAAGATTTTTATGACGGTATTTCCAACCCAGCTGGTAAACCACATCTATCGGGCCGTGGAGGATGCAGGGGCAGCAGGCTTTGTGGCCTGGATCGACGCACCCTGCGGCATCAAGCCACGGTATGATGAGATTCACGAGGATCATTATGATTACGGGAAAATTCCGGGTGCAATAATCTGCCGGGAGGATGGGATGATGTTGGATTCTCTGATCCGGGATGCCAAAGGAGAGCTGGAGCTGGTAATCGAGTTGGACGGAGAGACCTATACAGATCAGTCGGGGGATATTTTCGGTATCATACCGGGAAACAAAGAGATTCTGGCAGTGCAGACTCATTACGACAGCACGCATCATGGTGCTGTGGATAACGCGGCGGCCAATGCAGCTTGGATATACGCCTTGAAGGAGCTGGCAGCCATGGAGGAAGACCATCCTACGATTATGATCTGTGGGAATTCCGGTCATGAGAATTGTATCGGAGCCCGGCATTTTATGGAAAGACACAAGGAGCTGATTACTAAAACATATGCCTGCATCAACTTTGATGGCCTGGCGTCCATCGGCTATAGCTGGAGCGGGCGAGGCGTGATACCCACCGGGCGGGATGATCTGCGGTTTGTCCACACATCGGATAATCCTGTGCTTCTGGCCATGGCCTGTGAGAAGCTGGAAAAATACCACATGCTCCCAGCCACCTACGCGCCGCTGTCTACCTCTATTGCCAATGAGGATCTGGAAGGCATGTTCTATGACCTTAAAATACCGACTATTCTGATGATCGGGAAGCCTATCTGGTATCATTCGGATCATGATACGCCGGATAAGGTGACACCGGAGCAGATCGGACGCGCGGCCCTCTGTCATCTGGAGATTATCCGGGAGCTTCTGGCTGTGGATCCCGAAGAGCTTCTGGCGGCGGACCGCTTGTCCCACAAGGAGGTGACAGAGCGACTGATTCCGACAGAGATGGCGCTGGAGGAGGAATGCTGTGAAAACAGGGGATTTACTTTCAATATTATTCCGCCGCTGCCAGCTGTGGGAGAACGGGTTTATATGTACCAGACCTCGGTGGTTCATGATGCCGGAGTGATTATAGATACCATATGGGACTTTGGAGATGGCAGCGAGCCGGGCAGAGGACAGTTTACCAATCATACCTTCGGCAGCGCCGGGAGAAAAAACGTTACGGTGACATGCTATGACAACCATGGGCACGTGGCAAAATATGCAAGAACCCTGTGGGTAAAGGATGCCGGGAAGCAGGAAGCGTAGGAGGAGAGAAAATGGAAGAAAATAAACAAAAAATGAGTATATGGAATATCCTGAAGTTTGGAGGCGCCTTTGTAGGCCTGATGATCGGCGCAGGCTATGCCAGCGGGCAGGAGACCCTGCAGTTTTACGGCGGGTTTGGAATCTATGGCATTTTTGGTATGCTGATTCAGCTGGCACTGTATTTGTGGCTGATACCGTCTTTGCTGGGATTTGGGTTTGATTCCCTGAGAGCCCCGGAGAGAGGGAAGTACCGCTGGTACTGTGGAAAGTATATCGGAACCTTTTTTGATATCTTTGTTCCCATTTACCTGGTAGGTGTTATGTCCGTCATGATTGCAGGGGGAAGCTCTATGCGATTCTGATCATTGTTGGGATGTATTCTACTGCCACACCCATGATGCAGATGGCCTGCGATGCTGTTCCCATTAAGAATAAGACTCAGAAGTATATTCTGGTAGCTATTGTAGTAGTGATCGGTATTATTGCCGGGCAGACAGATTTTGCAACCTTGATCAATACGCTGTATCCGGTAACCGGATGGATTGGGCTAATCTTCCTGGTTTGCCTGGCAGTGAAGCAGATCCGACTTAAGATGGAGAAAAAAGATGAAATAAAAATGGAAAAACGCTAATATCGCCCCGTATCGTTTCGATGAGGAGCCGCCGAATCGTAAATTTTAACAAAACACAAATTTTTCACAAATAAGTAATTGACTTTATCGGATGGGTATAATATAAGAAAAGAGTAAAGATTATTCATGCAAAACGCAAGGAGGACGAGTTATGGATTTTTTTGGACTGCTTTCCCTGGTGGGAGGGCTGGCGCTTTTCTTATATGGAATGCATGTGATGGGAGGAGGTCTGGAGCGGCTGAGCGGCGGACGGCTGGAGCGGCTTCTGGAGCGGCTCACCAGCAGTACCTGGAAGGCGGTGCTGCTGGGGGCCGGGGTTACGGCTGTAATCCAGTCCTCCTCCGCCACCACCGTGATGCTGGTGGGCTTTGTGAATTCCGGTATTATGAAGCTTTCCCAGGCCATTGGCATTATTATGGGGGCCAATATCGGAACTACCATCACATCCTGGCTCCTCAGCCTGTCAGGAATTGAGAGCAGCAGCTTTTTCCTGCGGCTCTTGAAGCCCACTTCCTTTTCGCCGGTTCTTGCCATCATTGGTGTGATACTGATTATGAGCGGGAAGGAAGACCGTAAAAAAGAGATTGGAAGTATCCTGATCGGGTTTGCCGTGCTGATGTTTGGCATGGATGCCATGAGCGGGGCAGTGAAGCCCCTGGCGGATGTGCCGGAATTTACCGGGATCCTGACGAAGTTCCAGAACCCTATACTGGGAGTGCTGGTTGGCGCGCTGCTGACTGCCGTGATCCAGAGCTCCTCGGCATCCGTGGGTATTCTGCAGGCCCTGTCTGTAACCGGGGCTTTTACCTATGGCTCCGTGATCCCCATTATCCTGGGTCAGAATATCGGAACTTGTGTGACTGCCCTGATGTCTGCCATGGGCGCCGGACGGGGGGCAAAACGGACTGCCTTTGTGCACCTGTATTTCAATATCATTGGCTCCGTTCTGTTTCTGGCTCTGTACTATGTATTAAATGCAATGATTCAGTTTGATTTTGCCCATGAGACAGTGGGGATTGCAGGAATCGCCCTGATCCATAGTATATTTAATATTTTTGCAACACTGATCTGGCTGCCTGGCGTGAAGACTCTGGAACGGCTGGCCTACCTGACTGTGCCAGAAACCCAGGAGGAGAAGGATGCCATTGCGGACAAGGAGGCCTTTCCGCTGCTGGATGAGCGCTTTCTGTCCACACCGGGCTTTGCCATTGAGAAATGCGTGAGCCTCACCTACAAGATGGCGGATATCACCGAAGAGGCCATGGAGACTGCCATGCACCTGTTTGAGGGCTATGATGAAAAACGGGCAAAGCGGGTGGAGTATCTGGAGGATATGGCAGACAAATACGAGGACAAGCTGACTGCCTATCTGGTACAGCTGAACAGCAGGGATCTAAGCTACATGGAGAGCCAGAGCGTCTCCACCCTGCTCCACAGCATCAGCGACCTGGAGCGTATTTCCGACCATGCCCTGAATGTGATGGAGCTGGCGGCCCGGATGCATAAAAAGGAGCTGCAGTTTTCCAATAAGGCAGTCAAGGAGCTGCAGGTGTACGGCCGGGCGGTGGAGGATATCCTGAACCGTGCAATCCGGGCCTACAAGGAAAATGACCGGCAGCTGGCCATGACGGTGGAGCCCCTGGAGGAGGTGGTGGACCACCTGAACAAGAGCGTGAAGAAGCGCTACGCGAAGCGGCTGCAGAAGGGAAAATGCGAGGTGGAGCTGGGGCTTCTGCTGTCGGAGCTGGCTACCAACTATGAGCGTGTGTCGGATCACTGCTCCAACCTGGCTGTCTATCTGCTTCAGACAGAGGACAGCAGCTTTGAGGCCCACAGCTACCAGGAGAATCTGGAGCTTGAGGGCAAACGGCAGTTTGAGCGTATGGTGGAGGAGTATCGGAGGCAGTATCAGCTGCCCTAGCGTGTGTTTGAGGAGTGCTTTCTGATAGCTGTCAGGAATGAATGATCAAACGCGCTTTAGGAAATGGAGGGTTTTTACATGAAATGCTACAAAAAAGATTATCCACGGCCCCAGCTTGTGCGGGAGCAGTGGGAGAACCTGAACGGAGCCTGGAGCTTTGCCTTTGACGACAGGAACCTGGGAGAGCGGGAGAGGTGGTACTGCCATTTTCCGGAAGGGATGGAAATTCAGGTGCCTTTTACCTATGAGACAAAGCAAAGCGGCATTCACAGGGAAGAGCGCCACAATTATGTATGGTATGGCAGACGTTTTTCCGTAGATAAGGCCAGGCTGGCAGGGAAGCGCTATCTGCTTCATTTTGAAGGGGCGGATTTCCTTACCAAGGTATGGGTGAATGGGCAGTATGCCGGGAGCCATCGGGGCGGGTACGCCAGGTTTTCCTTTGATATTACGGAGCTTGTTCGGGAGGGAGAGAATGAGCTGGCTGTGAAGGTGGAGGATTCCTTTGATACCCAGCAGCCCCGGGGCAAGCAGCGCTGGAGGCCGGAGAGCTTTGGCTGCTGGTATGTACAGACCACCGGGATCTGGAAAACCGTGTGGGCGGAGTATGTGCCCCAGTGCCGCATTTCCTATGTGAAGATGACGCCCAATCTGCCCCAAGGCTGCCTGGAGCTTGTATTTGAGGTAGATGCTTTGGAGGAACAGCCCGGGGACTTGACGGTGGAGGCCGTTGTCTCCTACCGGGGAAGGCTGATCAATCGGGTCTCGTCCGCTCTTTTGTCCAATTCCGTCCGGACCACCATTGATCTGACGGATGAGAATTCCGGCAGCCTGGAATGGGGGGTAAAGACCTGGTCTCCCCAGGATCCGAGCCTGTATGACATCGAATTTCGCCTGCTGCGGCAGGGGGAGGTTGTGGATGAGGCGGGCTCCTACTTTGCTATGCGGGAAATCCGCATTGACGGGCCCAACATTCTCCTGAATGGGGCGCCGCTGTATCAGCGTCTGATTCTGGATCAGGGCTACTGGGAGGATTCCCATCTGACCCCGCCCAGCGAGGAGGCGCTGGTGGAGGATATTGACAAGATTCACGCCCTGGGCTATAACGGCCTGCGGAAGCATCAGAAGACGGAGGATGAACGGTTCCTGTACTGGTGCGACGTCAAGGGGATGCTGGTGTGGAGTGAAGCTCCGGCTGCATACCGGTTCTCCGACTATGCGGTCAGTGAGTTTGCCGCGGAGTGGACGGAAATTGTACGGCAGAATTATAACCATCCCTGTATTATTACCTGGACGCCCCTGAATGAGTCCTGGGGGATCGGGCAGGTGAAGACCAGGAGGGATCAGCAGCATTTTACGGAAGCGATTTATCATTTGACCAAAAGCCTGGATAGTCAGAGGCCGGTAATTGTCAATGACGGATGGGAGCATACCATATCGGATATCATTACCCTGCATGACTATGAGGAGGAGGGGAAGGTTCTGGAAGCCCGCTATATGGACATGTGGGACAAGATCCTTACCACAGAGGTATACCACTGCGGGATCAAGTCGGCCTTTGCCAATGGATACAGCTACCGGGGACAGCCGGTTATTATCAGCGAATATGGGGGGATTGCCTTCAATAACGACGATTCCGGATGGGGTTATGGCAATAAGGTGAATACACGGGAGGAATTTATCCGAAGGTTTGACTGTATTACAACTGCCGTAAAGAATTTGCCCCAGGTTTGCGGCTACTGCTATACCCAGGTGACAGATGTACAGCAGGAGATCAACGGGCTGATGGATATTGGGCGGAATTTTAAGGTGAAGCCGGAGGTGATACGGGAGATTAATGAACGGAAGATTGGATATTGGCGTTCTTTTTAATTGCGGATAGACAATGATCCGCTGGGTATGATAAAATATGCTGTAACAATCTATGATTGCGAGGATCTTTTATGTTAAAAATTTATTTAGGCGAAATGGACAATGTTCTTCATAACGTAGAGGTATATTTTAAAAATCAGATGGATTATTCCTGGCTGGATGATGAATTTGCAAGAGAGGTGATTGCGGATGTGGACAGATCCCAGGTGGTATCTTCGCATTGTATTGTAAGCCCGGTTTTAGGTCAGATTCCGCCAACGGCCCTGGCGGGTGGGACGAAGGCGCTGCTTTTGATGAAGAACCAGAAAGAACGTATTATAAATGCATCCAATTGCGGCGATAATTGTGCAAAGTGGATTCTAAAGCTGGGGCAGATGCAGGAGCTGACAATTAACTTGAATCATATTATGGATTTTGGGGAAGGAGTGTTTGAAGCAGAGATCTTGAACAATGGCCATGTAATCCATAATATGAAAGAGTTTGTATTTGAAGCTGTAAAGTATCTGTGATGGAGGATAGACATGGTTGGAGCATATCATATTACAGTTTCAAATAGATTTTTGAAATATGAGTTCACAATTCGCCGCAATATCACAGTAGTAAAAGGGAACAGTGCCACTGGAAAGACAACGCTCATTGAACTTATCCGGGAATATAATGAGCAGGAGGACAGTGGGATTACGATTCAATCAGGAAAACCCTGCGTTGTTCTGTACGGAAGAAGCTGGAAGGAGCAGCTGGAACGGCTGTCTGGATGTATTGTATTTATTGATGAAGGCGGAAGATTTACAAAGTCAGAGGAGTTTTCCAGAGCAATCAAAGGTACGGACAACTACTATGTAATTGTGTCCAGGGAAAAGCTGGGAAATCTGCCCTTTAGTGTAGAGGAGATATATGGGATTCGGGAGAGTGGTAAATACAATAGCTTGAAAGCTGAATACACAGTAAATGAATTTTATCACATTTACGGAAATAATCCCAAAGAACAATTCAAACCGGAAATTGTTATTACAGAAGATACAAATTCAGGATTTGAATTTTGGCATAGCGTTTGTAAGGGATCTGACATAACCTGCGAAGCATCTGGAGGGAAATCTGCTGTTCTGCGGAAGCTGCAGGAATTTCAGGAAGGAGGAAAGAACAAGCTTGCAATTGTGGATGGGGCGGCTTTTGGATCAGAAATGGAAGCGTTGATGCAGTATATTCGTTATTTTGATAAACAGATCAAGCTGTATGCGCCGGAATCCTTTGAATATTTAGTACTTCGTTCCAGCCTGTTTCCCTCAAAAGAGATCCAAAAACGATTAGATGAAACGTATCAATATGCAGATTCTAAAGAATATTTTAGCTGGGAGCGTTATTATACAAAGCTACTATCCGAGGAGACCAGAGATACAGAAAAAAGATATCAGAAGGCGCATTTAAATGAGTATTATTTATCAGAAAAGAATCAAGCTTTGCTGTTGGAATATGTTCCCAAGAATATGAAATTAATGGAAACTACATAAAAGGGATCCCTGTCTTTCAAGGGGTAGGTGAGAGACAGGGATTCTTTTTATTAGAGTTAGCTGAGAGACGTAAATACCCATGATATGAATTTCGATACAGTATCAAGGAAGAAACCTATAAGATAAGCGCCAGATGACAGAGTAAATCATTTGGCGCTTTCTTCCATTAATTTCTATTCCGGATCCGTTGACAGACCGTTTACTCTGCCGGTTTCTTGTATTTATATATTGCGAAGGTCACGGTTCCGTCATCATTTAATGTCATGGTAGGGATTTCAAGATCAGAAATATCTCCGCTGTGCATATATCCAAGAAGTCCCATGGCGCCCGGAGCCGCATTCTCTGCAAATAAGGTATCATAGAATTCGACACCGCTTCCGGAGGTGCCGCTCTCTCCCTGATCGTAGGAATAGGGAATTTCATTTCCCTGCACCTGCAGCACCTGTACCGATGACTCAATGATTGTGGCATACTGATCCATGAATTCCTTTGTCAGGGTTTTCTCCTGGTTCATTTCCGTAAGCGTCTTCATCCAGCCGTCCACTTCCAGATCAGCGTCACTTTTTTCTATGGGCTCCTCCGGAGCGTCCCATTCGGCCTGCAGCTCCTTTAAAAATGCCTCTGCTGCTGCCGGATCTCCCTTGGACTTGTCGATGGGTACTGTAAATAGGGCATTGATGCCGTCAAAATTCTCATTTCGCGTAATTTCCCCGGTAGCCTCATTGAATGTATATGCCTGGAAATCATAAAAGGTACCGGAATTGACGCCGAAATAAATCCCCTTGTCTGCAAACATTTCCACATTGTCTGTCTCCAACATGCGGTACATAATCCCGTCCCGGACAAACTCGGAGTAGCCGCCATGCATGGTTATGCTGTTGTATTCATTGGGATTTAAGCCCGCAATATACAGGGATGCGAAGAAGGGCTCTTTGCCATAGTCCTCATCCATTGTTTCCGGCATGGGGGTTCCGTCTCTGCGCTCAATGGCTGTGGCGATATACATCGTCTGACCGTCCAGCTGATTGCCGGTATCGCCCTCCATCATGTAATCATTGATATCATTTCCGCTTGTGATACCCAGAAATGTAATTTTATAATCTCCATACTCCTGTGTCTCATTGACCAGCACTGCGTACTCACCGGCAAATGCTTTTGCCAGCATATCGTTATCCATTTCCTCTGCGATCTGGGAAGGGGTAAAATATTTGTACGCGGCAAATCCCGTAATGGAACAAAATGTCAGTGACAGACAAGCTGCCAGGGCGATTGCATGATATTTCTTTTTTCCTCTTTTCATATAAGTCATCTCCTCTGCCTGTTTCAGAATGCTCTGGTTAAGCTGTGCTTTCGGTCCGCCCTCTGGGGCCAGCGCCTGCTTTAAAATCCTGTCTATATCTTTGCCCATTTAATACAACCTCCAATTCTTTTTCCAACAGCTTTTTGGCCCTGTGAAGCCGGGTTTTCACTGTGCTCTCCGGAATGTCCAGGATCCGTGAAATCTCTGAGAGCTTCTGGTCCTCCATGTAAAACAGAAGAATGGGAAGACGGTACTTTTCCGGCAGCTTTCGTACTGCCTGGCGGACCATGCTTCTCTCCTCACCGGTAATATACTGCTCCTCCGGGGAGCCCTCCTTGTCCGGCGGTTCCTGTGCCATTTCCTCCAGGGGCATTTGGGGCCCTGTAATCCTCTGCCGCCATGCGGATTTCCGTTTGCGGTTCATCCAGATATGAACGGCCATAGACAGAAGATAGCTCTTGGGATTATGATCTAATTCCAGCTTTTCCCGGATCTCTACCATTTTCAAAAACGTGTCCTGGTACAGATCATCCGCATCCTGTCTGTTGCGGGCGAGATACAGACAAAAAGCGTAAACGTCTTTTCCGTAAGCACTAATATACGCTTCCAGTGTTTCAGGTTTCATGTATGTTTCCTCCGTTGCTTCCAGACTGTCTGGTGAAGAACTGATGTCCTTCACTCATATAGGGTCATGAGAAGGAAAAAGGTTTCATAAATCATTATTTTTATTTCTCGACTCCAACTCTTATTATACGAAAAGATTCCATTGTAGGAAAGATGGAATTTCCCATGCCTTTTGGGTATGGCTGATCAGAAGAAATAAGTATTTGCGATTTCTCCCTAAGTACCGTACAATACTCATTAGATGAGCTGCCCGAATCATCAAATAAACCATAAAAAATGTGGTAAATGCAAAAAAAGGAGAAGAGGACAATGATTTATAAGAAATTTCAGGATCTGCAGCTGTCGGCTCTGGGTATGGGAACTATGCGTCTTCCCGTGGTCGGCGGGGACGATGCGGTAATCGATGAGGCATCAGCAGAGGAGCTGGTTGCCTATGCCATGGAGCATGGTGTGAATTATTACGACACTGCCTGGGGCTATCATTCCGGCAATTCCGAGCTGGTGATGGGAAGGGCTTTGAAGAAGTACCCAAGGGAGAGCTTTTACCTGGCTACCAAGTTCCCGGGCTATGATCTGTCCAATATGCCCAAGGTAAAGGAGATTTTTGAGAAGCAGCTTCAGAAGCTGCAGGTGGAATATTTTGATTTCTACTTATTCCACAATGTCTGCGAGATGAACATTGACGCATACCTGGATCCGCAGTACGGCATCTACGAATATCTGACCCAGCAGAGGGACAGCGGCAGAATTAAGCATCTGGGATTCTCTGCTCATGGAAGCTGCGAGGTGATGAAGCGTTTCCTGGAGGCTTATGGTAAGGATATGGAGTTCTGCCAGATTCAGCTGAATTATCTGGATTATTCCTTCCAGGATGCCAGGGCCAAGATGGAGCTTCTGAAGGAATACCAGATTCCGGTATGGGTCATGGAGCCCTTAAGGGGCGGCAAGTTGGCGGCCCTTAGGCCAGAGGAGGAAGCGGTGCTTAAGGAATTGCGGCCCCAGGAGAGCATCCCGGCGTGGGCCTTCCGCTTTATCCAGAGCCTGCCGGAGGTAGTGGTCACGCTGTCCGGCATGTCCAACTATGAGCAGCTGAAGGAGAATATCGCTACCTTTGAAGAGGAGAAGCCTCTGAAGGAACCAGAGCGCAAGAGGCTTCTCGGACTGGCAGAGGATATGGTCAGGAAAATTGCCCTTCCCTGTACTGCCTGCCGTTACTGCACTTCCCACTGCCCCCAGCAGCTGGATATCCCGGAGCTTTTGGCATTATACAATGAGCACTGCTTTACCGGAGGCGGATTCCTGGCGCCCATGGCATTGATGGCTTATGCAGAGGACAAGAAGCCAAGCGCCTGCATTGGCTGCCGGAGCTGTGAGCAGGTCTGCCCACAGCAGATCAAGATTTCCGAGGCCATGGCAGATTTTACAAATCGGCTGGGATAGCTTCATATCGCTCCTTCAGATGGGCAAAACCCGGCAGGCTTGCCTTTGCCACTTCAAAGGGCACACAGTAGGAGATTCGTACCCAGCCGGGCCCATAGAAGGCGGAGCCGGGAGCCATGATGATCCTTTCCTTTTTGGCTTCGGCGCAGAACCTGGCGTCATCCTCCTCCAAAGCCTTCATAAACAGATAGAAGGCCCCGTCCGGATGGATGCATTCATATCCCATCCCGGTCAATCCCTCATAAAGGACATCTCTGGTCTTCTCGTAGATACTAATATCAACAGATGCATCCACGCATTTCAGCAGTATTTTCTGCTGGAGCGAGGGTGCATTTACGTAGCCTAGATACCGAATGGAGGCTGTTGCAGTGGCAAAAATCTCCTCAAATCCATCTACTGTGGACTCCATGGCAATGTAGCCGATGCGCTCTCCGGGAATGGACAGGGTCTTGCTGTAGGAGTACACTACAATCGTGTTGTGGTAAAAATGGGGCAGGTAGGGAACCTTTACCCCTCCATATGCCAGATTTCGGTAGGGCTCATCGGAGATCAGGTAAATGGGATGGCCGTATTCCTTTTCCTTTTGTTCCAGAATCCTGGCAACCTTTTGGATCGATTCCTCCGTATAGACAGCCCCAGTGGGGTTGTTGGGGGTATTGATCAGCACAAATTTGGTCTTTTCGGAAAAGGCTGCTTCAAAGGTTGCGGGATCCGGCTGCAGGGTCTTCTGGTCGCAGAGGGCCGGAACCAGCTTGCCGTAAAAGGATTCCACATAGCTCTTGTATTCCCAGAAATAGGGCGCAAAGGTAATGACCTCATCCCCATAATCCAGGAAGGTGTTGCACAGAATGGCAATGGCAGAGGCAGCGCCGCTGGTCATAATGATGTTGTCCATGGTGTAGCTGGTGTCATAGCTTTTGTTCAGGTATTCAGCAACCCTGGTGCGGACATCCGGATGGCCGACATTGGCCGGATAGCCGTGAAGGGTCAGGGCATCCTCTGTATCCAGAACCTCCTTCATGGCTTCGTTTACAGCAGCAGGCGGGGCCACGCTGGGATTGCCGATGCTGAAATTAAAAATATTCTCCTTGCCGTAGATTGCGGCCATTTTCTTCCCCTCTTCAAAAATATCGCGGATGCTGATGGCATTCTCCAGGGATGTTTTCATTCGATTTGAAACCATAATAATCCTCCTCAACCAGTTGAAGCGCCTTCAACCGGAAATGTACGTCAACACGTTAATGTTCTGAAATATTATAGCATATAGAAGACATTTGTCAAGGGAGGGATCTCTGTCAAATAAGACACAATACAAGAGGAAGGGAGACAACCGCTCCCTTCCTCTTACATTCAAAGCTTTTTCTGAACCAAATGAAGCGCATTGTAGATCAGCTCCCGCTCATCCATATGATGCTTCACACCCTTAATTTCCTGATAATCTTCATGCCCCTTGCCGGCCAGCACAATCATATCGCCGGGCTTTGCCTGTTCCAGACACCAGATGACAGCATCCTGCCGGTCAGGGATTGTGACGGATTCCCCGTCTGCCCGGGCAACGCCCGTCAGAATATCCTGGATGATATCCATGGGATCCTCAAAGCGCGGGTTGTCGGAGGTAACTACTGTGATGTCTGCCAGCCGTGAGGAAACCTCGCCCATCTCAAAACGGCGGGCTCTGGCTCGGTTGCCGCCGCAGCCAAAGAGGCAGATCAGCCGCCCCGGCTCATATTCCCGCAAAGTGGTCAGCAGGCTCTCCAGGGCCATGGCATTGTGGGCATAATCAATCATTACCGTAACATGGGGCAGGGTTGGCACAATCTCCAGCCGGCCTTTTACGTGAACCGAGGCCAGGGCTGCCTTCAGCTGCTCTGCCGGTACGCCAAAGTGATGGCAGATGGCAATGGCAGCCAGGGAATTGTATACATTGAAGCGTCCCGGGACATTCAGCTCCACCTCCAGCTCCATCAGCCCGCGTAAATGATACCGCAGGCCGGTGATATCGGCAGTGCGGAACAGCTCCAGGTCCTCGGGATAAAAGTCGCATTCCGGAGAAAAGCCGTAGGTCTGTACCTGGCAGGTATGGCCGGCAAGAATCTCCTGGAAATGCTCGCTGTCAGCATTGAAGATGCCCTGCCTGCACTGGCGGAACAGCAGGCTCTTACAGTGGAGATAGTGGGCAAAATCCCTGTGCTCATTCTCACCGATATGATCCGGCTCCAGATTGGTGAATACGCCGTAATCAAAGACAAAGCCGGATACCCGGTGCAGCATCAGCCCCTGGGAGGAAACCTCCATAACCACAGCCTCCAGGCCTGCTTCCACCATCTGGGCCAGATATTCCTGCAGCTGGTAAGATTCCGGAGTAGTATTCTCCGCATGGATATGAGTGTCTCCAATGATCACCTCAATGGTTCCGATGAGACCTGTGGGGATCCCGGAGGTCTCCAGGATGGATTTTACCATGTATGTGGTAGTGGTCTTTCCCTTTGTACCGGTAATGCCGATGGTCTTTAAGCGGCGGGCCGGATGGCCAAAGTAGGCGGCAGACATGCAGGCCAGAGCCAGGCGGGTATCTGCTACCCGGATAACTGTGATATCAGCAGTCACCTCCACATCCTTTTCCACAACAACGGCAGCAGCGCCGGCCCTGGCAGTGTCCTCAATAAAATCATGGGCATCCAGCTTGGTGCCGGAGATACATACAAAGACGGAGCCTGGCTCCACCTTTCTGGAATCGTATACCAGCGTGGTGATTCTGGTGTCAATACTTCCCTTTTTCAGCTCATAGGAAAGCTCCTCTAATAATGATTCAAGCTTCATGTATCGTTCCTTCCTACAGATCAATCTCGCCGTCAAATACTGTGGTAGCAGGGCCTGTCATAAAGATATGGTTGGTTTTCTCATCATATTCAATGGTCAGATCCCCGCCCCTAAGATGAACCAGAACCTGGTGATCCACATAATCATTTAAAATAGAGGCCATCACACAGGCGCAGGTTCCGGTTCCGCAGGCCAGGGTTTCATTGGCGCCCCGCTCCCAGACCCGCATATTGATCTCATTGCGGCTGATAACCTGGACAAATTCCGTGTTGGTGCGCTTGGGAAACAGCTTGTGATTCTCAAAATAGGGGCCGTATTTCTCGATCTCAAAGCTGGCGGCATCCGGAACGTACACAACAGCATGGGGATTCCCCATGGACACGCAGGTCATCTCCCAGGTACGCCCGTTGACCTCAATGGGCTCACGGATTACCTGCTCCTTGTCATAAGAAACCGGAATTCTGGCAGCATCCAGAATCGGTTCTCCCATATCCACCCGGACCTGGGATACCTTTCCGTCCTCCAGGGTCAGGTCCAGATATTTGATGCCTGCCTTGGTATCAACGGAAATCTGTGTCTTGTCCGTGAGCTTCCTGTCGTAGACGTATTTGGCGACGCAGCGGATGCCATTGCCGCACATCTCTCCCTCAGAGCCGTCGGCATTGAACATCTGCATCTCGAAATCAGCCTTTTTAGAGGGGCAGATCAGGATCAGTCCGTCGGAGCCGATTCCCATGTGCCGGTCGCTGACAATTTTAGAGACCTCCCCAGGGTTCTCCAGCATGTGTTCCATACAGTTTACATAAATGTAATCATTGCCACAGCCATGCATTTTGGTAAAGCGCATATTGTGTACCTCCATATCCTTAATAATATATGATAATTCCAAAATTTTGTTTCTATGCTCTATTTTACGTCAAAAAAAGGGATAACACAAGGGGGCGGAGAAAAAAGAGCAAAGACAGGACTGGATTTTTTCAAAAAGATTCGATAAAATAGCATTTGTAAATATAAGAGAAATTTAAGAAATGCATTCATGAAATTTTAATGCTGTACTTTTATAGTAAAATACAGAATCAGGAAACAGGAGGCAGAAAACAGTGAATGAGACCATATTAGTGGTGGACGATAATCAGGAAATTGTATATTCCATCAGTGAATTATTAAAATTTGAGGGCTATCAGGTGGTGAAGGCCTACGACGGCCTGGAGGCATTGGAAAAGCTGGAGCAGAACAAGATTGATCTGATCCTGCTGGACGTGATGATGCCCCGGCTGAATGGCCTTTCCGCATTGATGAAGCTGCGGGAAACCCATAAGATACCAGTGATTATCCTTTCTGCCAAGTCCGAGGAGAGCGACAAGATCTCCGGTTTGGTGCTGGGGGCAGACGACTATATCGGCAAGCCCTACAATCCCGGGGAGCTGATTGCACGGGTACAGGCCCAGCTGCGCAGATACAATGCCTGGGGCGGGGGCGCGCCCCAGGCCAATGAGGACACCATCGTAAATGGAGGCCTGGTGCTGGACAAGCGTCAGCGGATTATTATTGTGGAGGGGGAAGAGGTTAAGCTTACGGCCACGGAATATAAGATTGTCAGCCTGTTTATGGAGCATTTGGGGCAGGTGTTCTCCGCAGAGCAGATCTATGAAAAGGTCTGGGAGGAGACGGCGGATTACACGGTGGAGAATACGGTGATGGTGCATATCCGCCACATTCGCGAGAAGATAGAGATTGATACCAAGAATCCAAGATATGTAAAGGTGGTGTGGGGCATTGGCTACAAAATGGAAAAATACGAGTAAGGGCAGACGTCTGCATAAATTTATGGTGGATTTTTTTGATATCAATCCGGGCTCGTCTATGATCAAACGGGTCCGCGGAGTGCTGGGAGCGGCTCTGTTTCTGGCAGGGCTGGTGCTTCTCCTGCCGGCCCTGCTGGGAGGATACCGGACCGTGCAGGTATGGCAGATGGGCTTTGGCGCGAATGCGGCCTTTGTGGTGATGCAGATCCTCCTGCTGGGGATGATTATTCCTGCAGCTTACCGGGGATGGATACCAAGGGATGAGAATTTCTATCAGGAGTGGAAACGGAAAAGGCGTTTTCAGCAGCAGGTGTTCCTGGTTGTATTTTTGATTCTGGCAGTGCTGGCAGCCTGGTTTTTTGACCGGGTGATGAACTATTATTATGGCTATTGGGGTTGGGCCCGGAATTATGCGCCGGGCTATCTGATGATCGCTACACTGGTTCTGCAGTGGACGGTGGCCCGTCAGATCCTGCAGTATTTTATGCAGCTGCAGCTGGATCTTTTGATGGACCGGATGGAGTCCATCAACCAGGAGAGCCTGCGCCATGCCCTGGAGGTAGAGCGCACCAGCAAGGAGCGGATCTCCCACAGCGACCAGCTGCGCATTGACCTGATTACCAATGTGTCCCATGACCTGAAAACGCCTCTGACCTCCATGGTAGGGTATCTGGAGCTGCTGAAAAAGGAGGATCTTGGGGATACCTCCCGGGATTATCTGGAGGTGATTGCCAAGCGTGCCCAGAAGCTGAAGGAAATGATTGAAAGCCTGTTTGCCCTGGCCAAGGCCAGCAGCGGCAATATTGAGTTTCAGAAGCAGGAGATTCGGATGAACCGTCTGGTAGGGCAGGTATTTGCAGATATGGAGGACCAGATAAAATCCTCAGGCTTAGAGTATGTGACGCTGCTGACCGAGGAGGACACCCGATTTGTGGCGGATAACAGCTATATGTACCGCATCTGCCAGAATCTGCTGGAGAATACTATGAAATATGCGGCAAAGGGAACCCGGGTCTTTGTAAAAACTCAAGTAGAGAATTTCCAGGTGAAGCTGGAGGTGACCAATACGGCGGGCTATCCCATTGATTTTACCAAGGAGGATATTGTGGAACGGTTTGCCCGGGCAGACAAGGCCCGCAGCAGCGATGGGAACGGCCTGGGCCTGGCTATTGTCAGCACCTACAGCCGGGCCATGGGCGGGGAATTTGACCTGCAGCTGGATTGCGATCAGTTTAAGGCGATTGTGCAGTTTCCGATGTTTTCTTAACATCATAAGATAAAATTTTTGTAGTCACAAGTCCATGCGGACAAGGAATGAATCCCCGAATCGTGTTGCAGCATAGTTCGGGGATTTTTGAAGGGAAAACTGATATGCCTCTTAAGAAAAATTTAAATAGGATAGAAAATGGTTGGTTTCACTCTGGGTTAAGCTATTGACAGTCCATTTGGCTGCCGGAGCTGCCTGGGGTGCGACCTGGACAGCTCCAAATTTTAGTGTTGCAATTTATGAGGAGTTGTCATATAATAAACTTAACAAGGGAGCCGGAAGGTGAGTGCGAATCACCCGACCCGGCGTTATAAAGTAATTAGCTAAGAATAGCCGTTCCTAAACTTTGACGAGAGCAGGACGGCTATTTCTTATTTTTCAGATTCAGAATTTCAACGATTAAAAGACCCATGGTCAGAATAATGATGAACTCCTCGTATGTACTCATAATAATCACCACCTTCCGTAAGGTCTCGGATGGGTGAGAGCACGTCCCCCGGCTTCCCTGGTAAGCCTATTATATTGTCAAAGAGCAAAAATCTGGTTGCAAAATCTATATGATGTCATATAATAGACGTAACAAGAGAGCCGAAAGCTAGAGTACACCTAGCCGCCGGAATTAAGGTTATAAAAAATAGCGCTTAGTTTACCAGACGGAGGCGCTATTTTTTGTGCTTAAAATTAACAACAAGAGTTATTACAACACAAAGCATAATTACAAACTGAATTTTTTCTTTAGGCTCATGGGAGGAGAAAGTAATTTTTCTTTCTCCTGGCCTGCGGGGTTGAGTTGTCTATAATTATCAAGTAAAGGTTTCTCGGAGTCATTCAGTGGGTAGCTACCCGATTCTATCGCTTTTTCATGTGATACGCTTTCCAGATTCCCATTTCCAAAATCATCAGATATTTCTTCATGTGAAAACTTACCCCAATCATCCACTAGTATAAATGATTTCAAATACCTTTATGTTATTCCCGGATTGTGGTATAC
>CAJUQB010000080.1 GCA_910588285.1 uncultured Lachnospiraceae bacterium | reverse complement strand
ATAGTCTATACCATCGGTTTCTTTCGGTCAAGCCGACCTCTGAACTGTAACATTGGATATAAGATCTGTAAAGAAATAAATTAGGAAGAATTGAAGTTGAGCCTTAGATGTGATAGTATTTATATATCATATTAAGGCTCTTTTTAGAGGAAAGGAGTCATTGAAATGTCTAACATAAAAAGAAAGGATGATAGAGGGAGACAACTGAAAGGAGGGGAAAGCCAGAGAAGCGATGGACGATACCAGTATCAATATTTTGGCCTTGATAAAAAAAGACATTCTGTATACAGTTGGAGACTGTTACCATCGGATAAAATTCCGGCAGGCAGGAAAATGGATGTTTCCCTGCGGGAAAAGGAATTAGAAATCCAAAAGACATTACTTGAAGGCGAGAAGGAAATCCAGGGAAATATAACATTGGATGAAATGTTTGATATCTATATTAAAAAGAAGAAATATAAAGGAAAGCCATTAACACAAAACACGATAAAGAATTATACATCTATGTATAATAAGCATGTACGTGGAGCCGAATTGGGACAGATGAACCTCCAGAAAATAAGGAAAGCCAATATTGTAGCATTTTACCATCAATTACAGGAAATAGGTTTGTCATATGGTACAATCTTATTCTACAGAAAGATATTATCCGCGATTTTTAACATGGCGATTGATGATGAATTTATCGACAAAAATCCTACTGTGAGAGCATTAGATGAAATTGAAGGAAGCCAGATGCGCAAGGAGGCGTTGACAGTAAATGAACAGGAAAGCCTATTAGAATTTGCAAAAAGATCTGATGGCGATATGTACCATAAGCTGGTATTTTTGATTGATACTATGTGTCGGGTAAGTGAATTTGCTGGGATAACATGGAATGATATTGATATGAAGGAAAGGATTATATCAATTAATCACCAGCTCCAATATGAAAAGTATATCAATGATAAACAGTGTGGATATCATATTTTACCCACAAAAGGGAAAGAGATCAGATATGTACCAATGACCCAACGTCTATATGATATTCTAAATGAAATGAAGAAATATTATTTTATAACGAGAAAAGAGACGGTGGTTGATGGTGTTACGGATTTTATCTTTCATTCCAGCAAAGGTCATCTTGTCCATGCAGATGTGTTCCGTCATGAGCTTTCAAAATTATTAAAGGCCTATAATGAAAATTCTATACATAAGATTGGATATCTTACGCCCCACATGTTGCGTCATACAGGCTGTACGAGAAATGCAGAGAACGGAATGGATTTAAAGGTTTTACAATACCTCATGGGGCACAAGTCATCGAAGGTGACAAATGATGTTTACAACCATGTGACACGGGAAAGATCGACAAAGGAAATGCTGAAAACCGCGAAAAATCAACTAAAACAGGCATAATGTTTTACAACACATTGATTATGAAGCAGACCAAGTTTTACAACACATTTTACAACACTTTTCTATAAAAATATGGGAAGATACGTGAAAATATGTGAGATTTTACATTGGGACATCATTGATCAAAAAACGAAAAACCGCGGTTTTATCACGTTTTAACAGGTTATGGGAAGATATGTACCCCCCCCAAACCTTACACCCAACATGACAAGAATGTAAGATTAGACAGAAGAATTGTAAGCCAAAACAATGGTTTAGAATTCTTTTTTTTGTTAGAATGAGTTCAGAAAGAAAAAGGAGGCAGACAAAGCATGGCAATCTTAGAAGTCAATCATCTGAAGAAAATATACACCACCCGTTTTGGCGGGACTCAGGTTACGGCTCTGCAGAATGTGAATTTTACGGTGGAACAGGGCGAGTATGTGGCAATTATGGGAGAGTCCGGCTCCGGAAAGAGCACGCTCTTAAATATCCTGGCAGCTCTGGATAAGCCCACGGCAGGAACTGTCCTTCTGGAGGGGCGGGACCTCTCCAAGGTGAAGGAATCCGTGCTGGCAGAGTTTCGGCGGGATAACCTGGGCTTTGTATTCCAGGAATTCAATCTGCTGGATACCTTTTCCGTGGAGGACAACATCTATCTGCCCATGGTGCTGGCAGGCAGAAGCTACGAAGAAATGAAAAAGAAGCTAACCCCCATTGCATCCAAGCTGGTGATTACAGAGCTTCTGAAAAAATACCCTTATGAGATATCCGGGGGCCAGAAGCAGCGGGTGGCAGTAGCGCGGGCGCTGATGATGGAGCCCAAGCTGGTGCTGGCAGATGAGCCCACCGGAGCGCTGGATTCCAGAGCCACGGATGAGCTTTTGGATCTCTTCGGCCAGGTGAACCGGGAGGGCCAGACCATCCTCATGGTAACCCATTCCATCAAGGCGGCCAGCCATGCGGACCGGGTGCTGTTTATCAAGGACGGCGAGGTGTTCCATCAGATTTACCGGGGCAACAGCACCAACCAGGAGCTATATCAGAAGATATCGGATGCTCTGACACTTCTTACGACAGGTGGTGAGCAGGCATGAAACGAGGATTTTATCGAAGGCTGGCATTGACCGGCATTTACAAGAATAAGAAGAACTACCTTCCCTATATTCTGACCTGCATCGGTATGGTGATGATGTACTACATTATCCGTTTTCTGGCAGACAGCCCCAAGGTGGCCGGTGTCAGAGGCGGTGAGATCATGCAGATGGTTTTGGGCCTGGGAGGCTGGGTGATCGGTATCTTTGCGGTGATTTTCCTGTTTTACACCAATTCCTTTCTGATCCGCAGGAGGAAGAAGGAATTTGGCCTCTACAATATCCTGGGTATGGGAAAAAAGAACCTGTTTCAGGTTCTGCTGTGGGAAAATGTGATCATTGCAGGAATTGCCCTGGCGGCGGGGCTGTTCTGCGGCATCCTCTTTTCCAAGCTGGCGGAGCTTTGCATGGTAAAGGTGCTTGGGGTAGAAGGGAGCATGGATTTCTATATTTCCATGGAATCCATCCGCGGCTCAGCAGTGCTGTTTGCAGTGATCTTTTTGATCCTTCTTTTGAATGGCACACGGCAGATCTACAAGGCCAATCCGGTGGAGCTTCTTGGCAGTGAATCTGCCGGGGAAAAGCCGCCCAAGGCCAGGCTCCTTTTGGCCCTTGCAGGACTGGCGCTTGTGGCAGGGGCCTATTATCTGGCAGTGACCATCCAGGATCCCATTGCGGCAATGCTGTTGTTCTTTGTGGCTGTCATCATGGTGATCTTAGGGACCTATCTGCTGTTTATCACAGGCAGCGTAGCCTTCTGCCGGCTGCTGCAGAAGAGGAAGAAGTATTATTATAAGACCAGCCATTTTGTGTCCGTATCCTCCATGGCCTTCCGCATGAAGCGCAACGGTGCGGGCCTGGCATCCATCTGCATCCTGTCCACCATGGTGCTGGTGATGCTGTCCTCCACCACCTGTCTTTTTATCGGGACAGAGGATATGCTGCGGGAGCGGTATCCCAGGGATATTGTGGTGGAGACAGTCTCCTCGGATCCGGAGGAATACGGCAGGAGCAACGGGATGGTCTCGGAGGTCCTGGCAAGCCATGGGCTGGTAGGAGAGAATACGACGGAGTACCGCTACATGTATCTGGCCGGATACCTGTTTGACGATCAGCTGGTGTTGGATCGGAATCAGCTGGAGAGCTTCAACATGGCGGGGGATAACAACCTGCGGGAGCTGTATGTGCTGCCCCTGGAGGATTACAACAGGATGATGGGCACCCAGTACAGCCTGGCACCCCAAGAGCTGCTGCTGTTCTGTAAGAAAACAAGCTACACATATGATACATTGTCAATCAAGGACTACGGAACCTTCACCGTCAAGGAGCAGCCCAAGGAGGGCAGGCCTGCCATGGGAAGCGCCATGGCCTCTATCCTTGGCTCCATGTTTCTGGTGGTTCCGTCTATGGATGAGGTGAATGAAATCTATGAATTTGCAAAAGAGATTTACGGGGAAGAATATTATAGTGTTCGCTGCTGGTATGGCGTTGATCTTAGCTGCAGCGGTGAGGAAATGCAGAAAATTGCGGAAGAGATTTCCGCAAGGCATGATGATCTCAAGCTTAACCAGGGCTTCGCACCAAAAATAAAATTAGAGTGCATTGCAAGAGACCGGGTGGAGTTCTATGCTACCTATGGCGGCCTGTTTTTCTTAGGAGTGCTGCTGGGCCTGGTGTTTACCATTGCCGCGGTGCTGATTATTTACTACAAGCAGGTGTCGGAAGGGTATGAGGATCAGAAGCGGTTTGCCATCATGCAGAAGGTAGGAATGACGGACCGGGAGATCCGGAAAAGTATCAATTCCCAGGTGCTGACAGTGTTTTTCCTGCCCCTGATCCTGGCCGGGATCCACATGGCCTTTGCCTTTCCCATGCTGCGGCTGGTGATGATGATGATCGGCCTGGTCAATACATGGCTGGCTGTGGTCACAGCGGTAGTCAGCTACCTGATATTTGCGGTACTGTATGTGCTGGTGTACCGTGGGACATCGAGAACCTATTATGGGATCGTCAGGAACCATTGAAGGGAACGCAGGTATTAGAAGGGGGAAGCCCAGCCCCTCTTCTAATACAGCGGATCAATATATTTCGTCCGGTAAGTAATGCACATCAGATTAAAAAGCATATCAATAAAATAATTGTCCAGAGCCGTGTCGCTGCCCTTGTAGGAAAGGGTGTAATCCGCATAGTGGGAAGGAATCGGGGACAGGGAGGAGACAATGGCCACCATGGCGGCATCCGTTTTGGATGCCGCCTTCATCATGTTCTGATGGTCCGCATAATGCTTCAGGGCAGCCTGGGTGGTGGTGATTACCACAGACTGTCTGGTGAGATTCTTCATATCCTCCATCTGGTCTGCCGGTTCACAGAGGCTGATGACCTGCTTGCCGGAGTAAACCAGATCCACCTGAAACTGCTGCTTGGCGTGGCTGGAGGAAAATTCGCAGTAAAAATGGATATCCTCTGCCTCATGGAGCAGGCCGCAGATCGTCTCGACAGCAGCCAGGTCAATATGGCTGGCCAGGTCTGCAATATCGGCCAGCAAACGGTGAAAAAAGGTATCCTTCAATTCATCCATAGGCTGCTGGGCATAGGGGAATACCCGGTTATGCCGGCCATAGCCATCCAGAATATCCTGAAGCCGCTGTTTGAAGGTACGGAAGGAAGGGCACTGGATCTTTTTCAGCAGCCGGTTGATGGTGATCACAGAGGTGTTGCACAGCTCGGCTGTCTGCTCTAAGGACAGGGTGGGCAGAAGAAACAGATTCTGCAGCATAATCCGTACCACTTCATGGTAGATTTTTCCAGGCTCAGTTGTGTTGAACAGTACAATCAAATCATGTAAAATAGTCATGAGGGCGCTCCGTTTATCTTGAAATATAAGCTTCCCCTTCGGGGAGGATATGCTCATTGTATCAGAGGGGATAAAACTTGTCAATTTCTGATAAGTTTTATCCGAAATTGATGATTTCTATCTTTTCCAGGAATGGATTTCTTGTTCAAATCACACTATAATACAAATTACAAAAAATAAATTATGTACATAATAACGGACAGGAGGAGAAGAGGGTGCGCAAAATTGCACTGGAAGAGCATTTTAGTAATAAGTTATTTGAACAATTTGACCAGGAAGCGTTTCGGGACCGGGGATTTCCGGTTTTGACGGATCCCAAGCGAAAGGATTACCTGGATCACGGGTTTTTTGCACCGGTAGAGGAATATCGGATTCCCAAGATGGAAGAAAATGAGGTGGTACTGCAGATTCTGTCTCCGGATACCCAGGCGGTACAGTATCTGACGGATTCCAGGGAAGCTATCCGAATGGCAAAGACCATCAACGACATGGCCCAGGAGATGGTTGGCCGGAACATGGAGCATTTCAAAGCCTTTGCGATTCTTCCCATGCAGGATCCGAAGGCTGCGGCTGACGAGCTGGCGCTGCGGGTAAAGGAGCAGGGATTTGTGGGAGGCTTTGTCCATGGACATACACATTTTTCCTATTACGACGAGGAAAAATACGACCCGGTATGGGACAAGCTGGAAGAACTGGATGTGCCCTTTTATATGCACCCTTCCAATCCGGAGGCAGATCAGATCCGGATGTACGAAGGGTATGAGGAGCTTCTGGGGAACACCTGGAACTGGGGCTGCGTGACGGCGACCCACATCCTTCGGATGGTCTTTGGGGGTGTGTTTGAGCGTCATCCCAGGCTGAAGGTGGTAATCGGCCATATGGGAGAAATGCTGCCCTATATGCTGGGGCGTTTGGATGAAGGATATGAGGGGAGAAGGATCTGGGAAAAAGGAAAGATCACAAACCCGCCCTCCTTCTATCTCAAGAGAAACCTCTATATTACCACCAGCGGGGGCTACCGGCCGGAGACCATGCGGTGTGCGGTGGAGGCTCTGGGAGCAGATCACTTGATGTTCGCTTCCGATTATCCCCATTTTCCTATGGAGCAGGCAGCCCGCCAGGTGGAGAACAGCGGCCTAAGCCAAAGGGAGCTGGAGCAAATTTGTTATGAGAATGCATCGCAGCTGTTGAAGCTGTGATCAACAAAAGCAAAGGAGGACATATTTATGAAACTGAAAAAGTGGGTATCAATGGTTTTGGCAGCAGCTATGCTGGCCGGTCTGGCAGCCGGCTGCGGAGGGAATTCCGAGAATGCAGGAAATTCCCAACAGCAGGAGGCGCCGTCGGATCCGGGAGGAGAAGCCCAGGGACAGGAGCCGGCAGAGGAAGGGCAGGAGCCGGCAGAGGAAGGGCAGGAGCCGGCAGAGGAAGGGGCGGAGATCACGGTGGTCCTTCGGACCCTGGGCACGGTGGAGGAGAGCGGCTATGCAGCTGTCCAGGAGGCAGTCAATGAGATTACAGAGAGTAAGATCAACGTGACGGTTCATCTTCAGTGGATTGATTCCGCTTCCTATGGCACCCAGGTGCCCATGATGATTACCGGAAACGAGACTTTGGATCTGATGATGTTTACGCCCAACCCAAGCACCACCTATAACACTATGATGGCCCAGGGGCAGCTGATGGATATCACGGAGCTGGTGCAGGAATACGGGCCGGCCATTCAGGAGACGCTGGGGGATGAGCTTCTGGCGGCTACATCCAAGGACGGCAAGGTCTATGGGGTAGGCACCTACGGCCCCCTGGGACAGATGGTGTACATTTTTATCCGGAAGGATTACCTGGAGCAGGTAGACATGGTGGAGAAGGCAGAAAACTGTACCACCTGGACGGAGCTGGAGGAGATCATGACGGCGGTAGCCGATGCCACCGGGCAGGGCCTTGTCAACTCCGACGTAAATGGAGGAACCCTTTTGGCCAATCCGGGAATTATGGCAGCGGACGCCTTTGCGGATAATTATGTATACGACAATGTAGGAGACGCGGCCAACCTGTTTATGGGGAACACGGAGACAGGAAAGATCGAATGCCTCTATTTTAACGAGGATGTGAAAACCGTTTTGAAAAGAGCTGCAGACTGGTATGAGAAGGGCCTGATCTACAAGGATGCGGCCACGGCCCAGGATTTCGGAACAACATTGATGAAAAACGGCGTGGGGTCTGCTCTGGCCACCTGCGTGGAGATCGGCGGGGAATCGGAAAAGATCGCAGCCGTGGGAAAAGACATGGTTGTGATCAAGGCAGTGGCCAATCCTATGGCTGCCACCGGCGTACTGACCAAATTTGGCTTCGGGATTCCGGTAACCGCCACAGAGCCGGAAGCCGCCATGAAATTCCTGAACCTTCTGTACACGGACGGAGAGATCAGTACCCTGCTGTCCTGGGGCATTGAGGGACGGGATTATGTCCTGAACGAGGACGGAACAGCCACCTATCCGGAAGGGGTAAGCTCCGAGAATTGTCTGTATCACATTGCGGATTTCCTGTACGGGAGCCGGATCAATACCGTTCCCTGGGAGGGAGCCGGCGCAGATATCCGGGAGGTACAGCGCAAGCAGAACGAGACCATCGAGATTTCACCCTTCCTTGGATTCAATGTGGATAACAGCAAATTGGAGCAGGAGCTGACCGCTGTGGTCAACGTATTTGAGCAGTACAAGGGAACCGTGCTTTCCGGCGCCAGCGGCGGGGATTTTGACACCTACTATCAGGAGTTCCTGGACGCCTTGACAGCAGCCGGGATCCAGAAGCTGATCGACGCATATCAGCAGCAGCTGGATGACTGGGTGGCGGCCAACCAGTAGAAGACGAAGGATTGTTTCGCGGGGCCGGGTTTACCCGGCCCTGTAACTATATTTGGAAGAAAGGAAAAAGAATATATGTTTGATAATTTTCTGGTTCGTTCCGACAGTCTGAAAAATGATATTCAGGACGGGAAGGCAGTGGGCTTTCAGTTTGCGGTCCGCATCGCCGATTACCGGGGGTGCTTTCTGTCCCTTCACAACGGCTATTATGTGGTCTGTGACGGACAGGAGTACGGCAGAGAGTGCCAGACCTTTGAGGTGAACGGCAAGAGCCCCAGAACCTTTGGGGAATTGAAGGAATGTGTGTGGGAGCACTGGGATTACGACGACGAGGCCATTGTCCATATCAAGAAGGAGGGTGGACTTAAGCCGGGGCTTCATGAGCTTGGGCTGCAGCAATCTATTTTGATGCAGTATGGCTACGGGCTCCACGATGAAGAATGGGTGCAGAATCCCCCCATACCGGGCGGGGCAGAGAGCAGCGGAAAGTCTGCCGGGATCTTTGCATATACCTTAAAGCTGCAGGAGGGAGGAACAAAGAATGATTAAGAGAGGGGTATCTTTGTACAGCTACCAGCAGGAACAGTTTTTTCATCGGATGGATTTTAAGGATATGATTGGGGAGGTGCGCCATGCCCTTGGAACGGACGGCATTGAAATCATTGCGGATAATCTGATCCCCAAGTATCCCTTTCCCACCCCACAGTTCCTGTTTGCCTGGAACAATGAGATGGCCCGTTACCATATGAAGGCGGTGACCATGGACGTATTTTTGGATGTGCTCCAGTTCCGGGATCATGTGATGAATCACAGGGAGGCGGCAGAACGGCTGAAAAACGATATCCGGATTGCAGCGGCCATGGGATTTGAAAATGTACGGACCTTGAGCAGCGTACCCATTGAGGTGATTCGGCTGGCCCTTCCCACAGCGGAGAAGTACAATGTGCGCATCGGCAAGGAGATCCATTTCCCCATTCCCATCCGGCCCGGAAACAGGAAGAAAAATAAATACGGCATGGCGGCAGTACGGGATTTTTCCATGGTGGAGCAGATTCTTGATCTGCGGCAGGAGACGGGAAGCCCTTATGTGGGCCTGATTCCGGATTTTGGGATCTTTCAGCACAAGGCCTCGAAGGTCACCGTAGCATATGAGAGGCGCCAGGCAAAATATCCGGAGGAAGTGGATTTTTTGGTGGAAAACCGTAAAAACTATTCCTTTGACGAACTGGTGGAGCTGGCCAGAGAGAAGTATCCCGATGGGGAGATGACGGTCATGTCCATGGAGCGGATCGCTATCCATGAGCCGGTGGCCCGCCCGGAGGATCTAAGGGAGATTGTGCCCTATATCATCAGCATCCACGGAAAGTTTTACGATATGACAGAGATTCCCCAGCAGCCGGGGCGCTATGAGGATGTGTGCATGGACTATGAAGGGCCCATCCGGCAGCTTCTTCAGTGGGGCTATGACGGCTATATCAACTCGGAATATGAGGGACAGCGGGACCAGCAGGATCTGGGCCTTGAGGGGCTGGCAGATGAGGTGGAGCAGGTCAGGCGTCATCATGAGATGCTGAAACGTCTCCTTACGGAAATAGGCAAGGAGGAGGGCAGCGTTTCGCAGGCACCGGCAGAAGGCCTGGGGAGGTGAGGGATATGAGAAAAACAGGCGGGAACCTTGTGGAGCAGATCCTCTGTGGAAGGCTGTGGACGCGTCTGGTCCTGGCGGGGCTGACAGCGCTGTGCCTGGCGTTGTTTCTCTTCCCCTTTGCAAGCTATACTTACAGGAGCCAGGTGTACACCCTGACCGGGCTGGAATTTCTTACCGGGGCTACGGTCTGCGGCGGGAAGGTGATGATTGAGACAGGCATTCCGGTGATTCTGATCCTGGCAGGATTGCTGCTGATTCTGGCCGGAACCCTTCTAAACGGTGCCCTGGGCAAAAAGCTTTCCTTCGGGCTGCTTACCATAGGCTCCATTGTGTCTCTGGTGGGAAATATCACCTTTGCCATGGATTTGAAAAATGTGCTGCGCAGGGCAAAAAGCCCGGGGGTAAATTACGGAAGCATCCTTATTCTATGCTTTACAATCCTGACATTGGTGCTGGGGCTGTACATCCTGTGGCGGCTAAAGGTCCTTGTGACCATTGATTTTATGGTGCTTCCGGGGATGCTGTATTTTATCATCAACAATTACATTCCCATGTTTGGCATTACCATTGCCTTTAAAAAGGTGGACTACAGTGTGGGGGTCTGGAAGAGTCCCTGGGTGGGGCTGTCGAATTTTAAAATGCTTTTTGCTCACAACGGAAGCTTTTTTCAGAGCGACGCCTTCCTGATTACAAGAAATACCCTGTTGTATAACGCCACCTTCATCATTCTTGGAATTCTGATGGGGGTGATTGTGGGGATCTGTCTGGCGGATATTTTCAGCAGAGCCCTGCAGAAATTTTTTCAGACCAGTATTCTTCTGCCCCAGCTGATTTCCATGGTAATTGTGGCTTATATTGTGTACGCCCTGCTCAGCAATGAGACCGGGATGGTGAACCACCTTCTGGGAGAGGGCAATGAGATCAATTTTTATCAGAAATCCGTGTACTGGCCTTTTATTCTGGTCTTTATCTATGTGTGGAAGCAGGTAGGCTACAATTCCATCATCTTCCTGTCGTCCATTGTCAGCATTGATCACAGCATCTATGAGGCGGCCAAGGTGGACGGAGCCTCCAAATGGCAGCAGATCCGCTTCGTGACGCTTCCTATGTTAAAGCCCACGGTGATCACCCTGATGCTTCTGCAGGTGGGACGGATCTTCTATTCGGATTTCGGCCTGTTCTATCAGGTTCCCCTGGATTCAGGGGCTCTGTACAACGTAACCAACACGGTGGACACCTATGTGTACCGGTGCCTGATGGTGCTCAACAATGTATCTGTTGCGTCGGCAGGCAGCACCTACCAGGCCATTGTGGGATTTGTCCTTGTATTTACGGTGAATATGCTGGTCCGCCGCTATGACCGTGAGAACGCATTATTTTAGAAAGGGGGAATTGTCATGGATTCAAGTGTAAAAAGCGCATCCGACAAGCGGTATCAGGTTTTGGTGATCTTTCTCTTAAGCATTTTTGCCCTGCTGGCGATCCTGCCCTTTTTGCTGCTGGTCTCCTCCTCCTTTACGGACGAGGCCACCCTCTTGACAGAGGGGTACAGCTTTGTGCCAAAGAAATTCTCGGTGTATTCCTACCAGTACCTGTTTGGCTCCAACGGGGCCAGGATTCTCCGGGCCTATGGGATGACATTTCTGACTACCATAATCGGCACCAGCATCAGTCTGCTGATCGGGCCGATGCTGGGCTGGGGGCTGTCCCGGAAGGATTACCGGCGGGGAAAGGCCCTGACCCTGATGGTATTTTTCTGTATGCTGTTCAACGGAGGCATTGTGCCAAGCTACATCATGTGGACCACGGCCTTTGGGGTGAAGAATACCATATTCGGGCTGATCTTTCCCACCCTGATTTTCAATGGCTTCTATATTATGCTGTACAAAAATAATTTTGCATCCAACATCCATCCGGCGTTGATAGAGGCTGCAAAGATAGACGGAGCGGGGGAATTTTACATCTATTTTAAGATTGTGCTGCCCCTGTCCCTGCCCATTCTGGCCACCATCGGGCTGATGGTGGGGCTGGGGTATTGGAATGACTGGACCAACGGGCTCTATTATATCAGCGATACAAAGCTGTACACCCTGCAGCAGTTCTTGAAGAGCATTATTGATAATATCAGCAATCTGTCCAGCATGGCCGGCCAGGCGGGGGTGGCGGAAACCATTGCCAAGATGCCGGGAAGCTCCATTCGCATGACCATGGCGGTGATTGGCATTCTGCCGGTGATGATTCTCTATCCCTTTTTTCAGAAGGCCTTTGTAGCCGGGATTGCGCTGGGAGGCGTGAAGGAATAGAGGGGGACAGGTACACTGTGATCTGCCGAGAGCTCCCATTAATTAGAACTGAATGGGCTCCATATATTCATTCAGGGATTCAAAGGAATAGCCCATATTTTTCAGATTCTCCAGGACGGTGGGAAGGGCCGCCAGAGTGGCCTCTTTGCCGGGGCCGTCATGCATCAGCACCACGGGAAAGGAGAAATTTTCCACATTGGAGCAGATATTGTCAATGATATTCTCCGTGGTGGTGAGGTTGCTGCCGTCCCCGGAGCTGACATTCCAGTCGTAGTAGGAGAAGCCTCTCCGGGCCATCTCGGCCTTGATCCCGGAGGCGGAGGCCTTTTTGGCATTGGTGCTGCCTCCGGGAAAACGGTAGAGGGCGGGGCGCTGGCCGGTCTCCTCATAGACCCAGGCATAGACCTTGTCGTAGTCTGCCAGAAAGGCCTCTGTGGAGGCATAGATTTTCTTATAATCATGGCTGTAGGAATGGAGGGCCAGGGTATGGCCCCTTCTTACAATCTCCGAAAGGTATTGGGTGTACCTTTTGTTTTCCTTGTATACCACAAAAAAAGTTGCTTTTGCCTGGTACTGATCCAGCAGGTCCAAAACCTGGGGAGTCAGATCCGAGGGGCCGTCGTCAAAGGTGAGGTAGACAGTCTTTTTGCCTGTCTCTGTCCGCGTACCGTTCCGGAGGTCGTATTCGCGCTGGGAATAAAGCTCCGGATAATCCTTTGCGTAGGAGGAGCCGGAAGCATCCGTTTCTTCGTCCCGCTGTCCCTGATTCATCAGCTCCTGGAGCTGGGCGGTAAGCTCCTCAATATAGGCATTCTGGCCCTCGATATAAGCGTCCTTATCCGCAATGCTGGTTTTATGGTCTGTGATGCTGGTTTCCTGTTCCTCCAGGGCATTGTTCATTTCTTCTATCTGATGCATACTGGCCCGCCGCTGCTTGGTGTAGTTTTGGGCATCTTCCTTCAGCAGCTGGTTCTCATAGAAGGTAAATCCCAGCAGCAGCGCAAGAGCCAGGGCTGTTAAGGTCAAAATAATCGAAAAAATCCGACGTTTCATTTGTAAAAACTCCTTCCTGGGTGAAAACTGATATATCCAGTATAAGCCAGAAACGGAAACAGGGCAAGAAAAATTCACAAAGATTGCTGGCAGGCCAAAAGTGTGATAGAATATCCCCTATAGCATATCAATAGGCTGCCCGACAAATGGGGTATTTGTAAATGATGTAAGGCAAATGGCACAAATTGTATCCCTCTTATGCTCCGGGTTCCGAATCTAAGACCCCCTAAATGTTCTTAGGAAGGGCAATGGATCCGGACGCAACCGCCCTCTATGCGCCCTCCATGGCGCAGATCGGGCTTTCGGCGGCATCCATGCCGCCAAATTGCTGAAATCAGAAAGAACATGAAGGGGCTCTAAGATCCTTCACAGTCGCAAATCGGGATAAAATTTGTGCAATTTGCCAAATACACTTTTGAAATACCCCATTTGTCGGGCAGCTCATATCAAGGATGCCGGCAGCGAAACGGCAGAAGAAACAGAGAGGGGAGCAGCCATGGAACGGATTTTAGTTGTGGAGGATGACAAGAGTATCAGGGAGGAACTGGCCCTGCTGCTTTGTGCCAACGGATATCAGGTGGTCAGCCAGCCGCCCTGCGAGCTGGCTCTTTTGGATGTCAATCTGCCGGGGGAAAGCGGCTTTGAGCTCTGCCAAAGGCTGCGCCAAAGCTCTGATGTGCCGGTGATTTTCTTGACAGCCCGGGACTCTGCCGAGGATGAGCTCCTGGGGTTCGGCGTGGGTGCGGACGACTATATCCGCAAGCCCTACCACTCGTCGGTGCTGCTGGCGCGGATTGCAAGGCTGCTAAAACGGAAAAGCAGTGCCATACTGAACCGGCGGGGACTGACGCTGAACCTGGCGGAGCTGGTGGTGGGCTATCAGGAGAAGACCCGGGAGCTTACCAGAAATGAGACCAGGATCCTTGCATGCCTGATGAAAAAGGAGCTGTGCACCCGGCAGGAAATCATTGAGGATTTGTGGCAGAACAGCCTGTATATTGATGAAAATACCCTGTATGTCAATGTGAACCGGCTGCGGGATAAGCTGAAGGGCATTGGCGCAGAAGGGTTTCTGCGTACCGTGCGGGGCGTGGGGTATCGGTTATGAGGCTGGGGGAATATCTGTCTGCCAAGGCCATCACCCTGTGCTTTCTTGGAATCGGCGGTATTCTCCTGTGCGCCATGGCAGCCGTTGCAGGCCTGGAGGGGGATGGGGTTTTTCTGCTGGCAGCAGGGTATCTGCTTCTGGTATCTGCCTGGCTTCTGGCATCCTTTTGGATTGAGAGAGGGCGGATCAGAAGGGTGGAGCAGCTGGCGGAAATGATGCCGGAAAAGTATCTTCTGGGGGAGGTGCTGCCTGCGCCCTGCGATCCGGTGGAGCGGCGGTATTTTCGGGTGATGAAGGAGATTTCCCGGTCGGCAGTGGGCAGGGTGGAGCAATCCCGGAGGGAGAAGGAGGAGTATTGCGATTATGTGGAGAGCTGGATCCATGAGCTGAAAACCCCTCTGACAGCCTGCGCCCTGATTCTGTCCAACAGCAATGATATGAAATATGCTTCTCCGGCAGCCATTGACACCAGGCTTAGGAAGCTTCGGGCAGAGCTGAAGCGGGCCGATAACCTGACGGAGACCATCCTGTATTATGCCAGGCTGCGCACAGCCCAGAAGGATACGATGATCCGGCAGTTTCAGGCCGCGGAGGTGATTGGGGAAGCAGTGAAGAGCCAGATGGAGCTGCTGATGGCCGCCGGGATCCAGGTGGAGGCGGAGGGAGATTTTACGGCCCACTCGGATTCCAAGGCATTGTGCTTTCTCTTGAAGCAGCTGCTGATTAACTGTGCAAAATATTGTCCGGGCTGCCTGGTGCGGATCTGTGCAGAGGAGGGTAAAATTACAGTGGAGGATAATGGGATCGGGATTCCCTCCCAGGAGCTTTCCCGGGTGACGGAGCGGGGCTTTACCGGAACCAATGGCAGAAGGCTTGGAAGCAGCACCGGCATGGGGCTGTATTTGGTGAGGGAGCTGTGTCAGTGGCTTGATATTGCCCTGGAGCTCTCTTCCGTGGAGGGGGAATATACGAGGGTGACGCTTTCCTTTGGAAATCTAACAAAAATGTAAGAAACAATACGGTCTTCCGTTAGAACAAAATCCCTGCTGTTATTTTATAATGGGATCCAACGGAGGTAATGTTTATGAAGGAACTATTAAAAATCAGTCATGTAACAAAGTATTATGGCGGCAGGGCAGTGGTCACCAAGGCCCTGGACGGTGTCTCCCTCTCTGTGGAGCAGAGGGAATTTACGGCAGTGATGGGGCCCTCGGGGTCAGGGAAAAGCACCCTGCTGAATGTGGTTTCCACCATTGACCAGGTCAGCTCCGGCGAGATCTGGGTGGAAGGGGAAAATATCTCCAGGATGAAGGAGAACGCCCTGGCAGCCTTTCGCAGGGATCGGCTTGGTTTTATTTTCCAGGATTATAATTTGCTGGATACCCTGACGGTGGAGGAGAATATCCTGCTGCCGCTGAACCTGCGAAGGGAGAGCTTTCAGTCCTCCCAGGAAAAATTGCACCGTATGACCAGGGCCTTTGGGCTTTCGGATGAGCTAAAGAAGTTCCCGGCTGAGCTCTCAGGCGGCCAGAAGCAGAGAGCTGCCTGCGCCCGGGCCATTATCACCGACCCGGCGCTGATCCTGGCAGATGAGCCCACCGGCGCCCTGGATTCCGGCAATGCCCGGGGGTTGATGCAGACGCTGGATATGATGAACCAGAAGCTGGGCTCCACGATCCTGATGGTGACCCATGACCCGGTGGCCGCTTCCTATGCGGGCCGCGTCTTGTTCCTGAAGGACGGAAAAATCTGGTGCGAGATTCTGCGGGGAGAGCGCAGCCGTCAGGAGCTGCACCGGGAGATCCTGGCCGCCACGGTGGCGCTGGGAGGTGATGCAGATGTTAGGTAAGCTTGCCCTCCGCAATGTCCGGCGGCAGGTAGGGAACTACCTGATTTATTTTATGACCGTATCCCTGACCGTGGCGCTGCTGTTTGCTGTCAGCAATGTCATTTTCAGCGAGAACCTGATGCGCTATTTAGAGACCAATGAGGCGGCTAAGGGCACCCTTGTGGGGGCAGTGGTTCTGATCTCCCTGATTGTGGCCTTTGTGCTAAGCTATGCCACATCCTTTATGCTGAAACTGCGAAAACGGGAGTTTGGGACGTACCTGACCCTGGGGATGACCCGGCGGGAGATCCTCGGGATTTTTCTGGCAGAGCATGCCTTGATCGGTCTTTTGGCCTTAATAGCCGGGCTGGCAGCAGGCCTGCTGATCTATCAGGGGCTGACGGCCCTTATTATGCGCCTTCTGGAGCTGCGGTTTGCCCTTGCGGCCTATGCCCCGGCGGGGCTGGCATTGACCGTGGGCCTGGTGGCTGGGATCTTTCTTCTGGCCTCCCTGACCTCTGCCATCTATCTGAAACGGATCCGGATTTATGAGCTGCTACATGGAGAGGTCTATCCAAGGACAGTCCGTCATCCGGTTCTGTGGTTTCTCGTTACTGCAGGCTCCCTGGCGCTGATTCTTGGCGGCCTGTCCTATATGGGCATGGAGGCGGAGCGTGTGGTTACCAGCAGGCTTTCCCAGGCCGAATTTGGCTGGATTGCCCTGGGGATCGCGGTCTCTGTGATCCTGTTCCATGTTGGGCTGTCCAGGAGTGTGATCCACCTTCTGCTGAAACAGAAAAGGCTGTGCAGCAGAGGCTCCAATATTTTTGTGCTGCGGGCCCTTTCCGGAACCCTTGGCAGCAATTCTCTGATGCTGGGCTGCCTGGCCTTTCTGCTGGCCGCTGCAGTGACAGGGGCCAATATTTCTTTTGTGCAGAAGGTGAGCCAGGAGGCGGAGCTTGACCGTAATTTCCCCTATGACATACTCTATCGGGAGAATCCGAATTTTCCGTCCGGGATCACCCTGCAGCAGGGGGAGAAGGTGATCCAGAGGTATGGGCAGATTGCACATCGCTGTCTCTACGAGCTGTATACCTCGAACGAGAGCACCTTTTATGAACGGACCCCCTGGAGGAGCTATACAGGGCTTACGGACAGCTTCATGAAGCTGAGCGATTTTAATGGGCTGATTGTACCCCTTGGCTATGAGCAGGTGGAGCTTGCAGAGGAATACCTGGTGGTGTCAAACGTTCCGGAGGCAGGGCTTTCCAGCTGGGACGGACTGGTTTTCCGGCATGGAGGAAGGTCCTATACCATGCGGGAGGCCCGGGGGGATTATCCGGTGTTCTGCTATCAGTATTTTTATGTGGTGGTTCCCGATGAGGTGACGGAGGATATGGAGCGGGAGGCAGGCTTTGGAGTGTATGATTTAAGGGAGGGGCCTCTGGATGTATTGGCCCTGAAAAAGGATCTGAGCTACTTAGAGCCTGACGGCTATCGGGACAGGGAGGACGCTGTGGAGCTGTGCGATTATTCCCTGCGGGAATATGGCCGCCAGGAGCAGAACAGCACCAGCGCCATCCTTGTGGTGGCGGCCCTGTTTACGGCAGCGGTATTTCTGTTTCTGGCCATGGCGGTCCTTGCGCTGAAGATTCTTTCCGGCCTGGAGGAGGACCGAAGGCGATACCGGAGCCTGTTCCGGCTGGGGGCAGGGGAACGGGAGCAAAGCCGTGCACTGTTTCTGCAGACCTTTGGCTTTTTCCTGTTTCCCATTGTAATGCCTCTGCTTCTGGGGATCCCGGTGGCCTGGATCGGCCAGCGGATCGTAAAGGCCGCAAGGATGGAGGCCTTAGCCGGGCAGATTCCTGTGATCGCCGGAGTGATTGCCCTTGTGATGGCGCTGGTGTACCTGCTGTATTATGTGGCGGCATTTTGGGTGGCCAGGCGCACGGTGGTCAGGGGATAGCTTAGAACAGCCGCTTCCGGAAGCTGTTCTTTGCCACGAAAGCAACGATTTCATCTGCCTCTTGGGGATTGGCGGCATCCGTGACCAGCAGATCCAGCCCATAGGGAGAAATCTCCTTCACGATGGTGTCAAGCTGATTCTTGTATGCCTGCACCACAAGGCCCTTGCCAGCCTGCTGGATCTTATGTACCTGCTCCAGATTTTGGGTGATGTCCGGCTGGCCCGATACCTGTACCCACTGGATCATATCGATTCCCGGAACGGCCAGAATCATGTCCAGGTGCCGGAGCTGCTCCAGGCCGTCCATATGGTAGATGGCGTGATCCAGCCAGCCGGCGGTGCGGGTAAGCTCCTCCACGATAAATTCCCGGAACATTTCCGGGGAAATCATCACGGACAGGTCGCACTGCAGCTGCATGTGGGTGCCGGGGCACCAGGTATTGTAATAGCCGTGCACAGAGCCATTGTCGTTGTTGTCGCGGATGGCATCAAAGAATTCATTCCCGCTGGCAATGAGGACATCCACCATTCGGTTGCCGTATTTTTTTACAAGCTCCGGCTCCTCCAGGAAATCCATGATAAAATCCTCCCCGCCCCGCAGCTGGGAGAGGGCATCGTAGCTGCCGCAGTTGTCGGGAGGGGCCACAAAGAACCGGCCCATGCCTTCCTTTGCCAGATATTTCAGGGCGGCGAGCTCTGCCTGGAAGACCTGGTCCTGCAGGTCAAAATCAAAGGAGAAGTCCTCATAGTCCGTAAAAGCCGGATCAATCCAGATCGTGTCGGGATGGTACTGAACCTTGGGGCCCAAATATTTGGCATGGCCGCCGGTGCCCCAATAGGGGAAGATGCAGGGAAAGGCATCTCCGCCGAAATACGTTTTATCAAAACACTGAAGGTTCCGGGCAAGGATCAGCTCCGGGTTGGTATAATATTCCTTTAAATCTTCCGGGCTCGTTGGCTTGACCGGTATGTAAGGGTCCTCCTCATTTTTGGGACACATCACCGACACGCAGGGACGGTCCAGGATCTCATTGTCCCACAGAAGAGTCAGCCTCTTTTTGATGGTTTCCCAGTTTTTCTGATACGTTAATTCCATAAAATAAACCTCCTTGTCTGAAAGATCATGTTACGGATAGTATACTGGGAGAGGGAGGTTTTTTCTTGCTCTATTTTACGGAAATGTTGTACTTTTTTCCGTAATGCGATGCTCCCTACGGTACATGATGGGGGGCAGACCATATTTTTTCCGAAACATTTTATTGAAATACGAAATTGAGCCAAAGCCGTTCATCAGGGCGATCTCAGTGACGGACGCATCGGTGGTCTTAAGAAGCATCCCTGCCTGTGTTAAGCGTTTTTCCAGTACATATTTTGAAAATGGCATCTCCATTACCTGGCTGAACATGCTGGAAAAATAGTGCTCGCTCATATGCACCAGACCAGCCATCTGCCCAAGGGTAAGGGGCTCGCTGTAGTGGGCATTGATATAATCCACTGCCTCAACAATGCTGTGATAATTTTTCCAGTGCTTTGTCCCGCTGCCGGAAAAGTGTTCCTTTTCCACATAGAAGCGGTAGATCATGGCCAGGAGCTTAAGAAGGTGCGCCTTGATCAGCAGCTGATAGCCAGGCTTCTGCTCCTTCCATTCCCGGTCAATGTCAAAGAGAATGGGGGTGAGCTCCTGTGTGATGGGAAGGCCGGCCTTGAGGAAGGGAGAGTCCAGCTGGCTGCGCTCAAAAAAGGCCTGCAGGTAGAGGTAATCCGTCCGGTTCCCGGTCCATACCAGATCCGGGTCAAAGACAATTACCTTTAGGAGCAGGCCGCCCTGGTTGACGGCCATATGGTATTCCTGGTTGTTGATGATACAGATATCTCCGGTGTGCAGCTCGTATTTCTGGCTGCCAATGTGATAGCAGCCTCCGTCCTGCATGACATAATTGATCTCCAGGCAGCGGTGGTTGTGGAGACGCAGCGTCTCCAGGGGAGCAGAGCCAGGCTCCCCGCTTCCCTCGAAAATGTCAAAAGGAAATTCTGACTGGCCGATTACCTCGTCCGTTGTGTAGATCATAGCTTGCAATCCTCCAATGTGTATATGATAGGGATATTATCAGATGAGCTGTCCGACAAATGGGGCTGTGCATGGCACCCAACCTCATTATAAGCTGTCCGGGTATGGATGTAAATCCAAGATAGGCGGGAAACAGGGAAGGATTCTTTTTTTTGCAAAATTTTTGTGGAAAATATGGTTCGGGTATTGAAAAATAAATCTTATGTGCTATAATAGGTATAAATCGTGCAAGATATATAATACATAATCCGGAGGTTCGCATGAAGGAGCTCATCAGACAGCTGATTGGAGATAAGACAAACTTTGTATTCCTTGGGGAAGCAGGGAGCGGGAAGAGCGAGATAGCCATCAATTTTGCCAGGTATCTGGCAGAGCTTGGAGATAGACCAGTCCATTTTTTTGATCTGGATATGACGAAGCCCCTGTTCCGATCCCGGGATGTGGTGGGGGAGATCGAGGCTATGGGCGTGGTCTTTCACCATGAAGAGCAGTTCTATGAC
>CAJUQB010000079.1 GCA_910588285.1 uncultured Lachnospiraceae bacterium | reverse complement strand
GCCCTGGGCAGTGAGGAGGGGGCCGCGGCGGGTGCCCTGGGCGGTGAGGAGGGCCCCTCTGGGGGCGGCCTGGTGCTGGAGCAGCTTCCTCTGCGGCAGCTGGCCCGCCAGGTCAGCTATATCCCCCAGCGGTCGGGAATCTCTGTGGGGCTCACGGTTCTGGATGTGGTGCTGATGGGCTTTAACCCGGTGCTGGGGCTTTTGGAGCAGCCCGGCAGGAGTCAGCGGAGGCAGGCAGAAGGGGCTCTGGAGGAGCTGGGACTTGCCGGGTATGGGCAGCGGAATTATTTAAGCCTCAGCGAAGGGCAGAAGCAGCTGGTGATGCTGGCCCGGACGCTGATTGAGGATGCCGGGCTTTTGATTCTGGATGAGCCGGACAGCGCCCTGGATCTTGCCAACCGCTACAGCATCATGGAGCGGATGCAGGCATTTGTGAAGGGGAGCAGCAGGGCCGGGATCTTATCCCTGCATGATCCCCAGCTGGCCTTGGAGCTCTGCGACCAGCTGGTCCTGATCCGGGACGGGCGCTGTGTGGGGCGGCTGCATCCGGCCAGTGACCCGCTGCCAAGGATGGAAGAGGCATTGGAGCAGATATACGGGCCGGTGACGCTGGCAGAGTGCCTGGACCGGCAGGGAAGGAAACGGCGGGTGCTGTTGTGGGAACGGGAAGGAGCATATCTATGAGACCAGTGGTTCGTGTTTTTTTGTATGATGAGCAGGGGGAGCGTTTTTTCGGAGAAGGCCCCTGCCGCCTGCTGAAAGGGGTGGAGCAGCTGGGCTCCCTGAAAAAGTCAGCCGACAGTATGGGGATGGCCTATACCAAAGCGCTGGCCATCATCCGGCGGGCAGAGCGGGAGCTGGGATTTTCGCTGACAGAGAAAATGATCGGAGGCAAGGGAGGCGGAGGGAGCCGTCTGACCTTGAGAGCAAAGGAGTTTTTGGAAAAATATGAAGCATATCGGGATGCCTGCTATGAGGCTGATGCCGCAATCTATCATCAGATCTTTTCAGAGCAGTAAGAAAAAGCATGTATTGATTACCGGAAGCCGGGGCAGCGGCAAGAGCACTCTGGCCGGGAGACTGGGGAAGCTATTGGCCCCAGGAGAGGAAGGACTGCCATTTCCCGGAATTACTACATCTGCGGTGACTGGGCAGGCTGTGATTTTGGAGGAGAATGCTACCGGGCGGCAGGCAGTGATCGGACGCTATGTGAGACCGGCGGACGGAAACGACAGCGCCGGGGGCTGCATGCAGCCGATCATGGACGGGCTGGAGGGCCTTGGCCGGCAGGCGCTTATGCGATGCGCTGCCGGAGAGGCTTATGCAGGAGCAGGGCTTGGAGAATGGGTTATGCTGGATGAGCTTGGCTATCTGGAGAGCGGCTGCGAAGGCTTCTTAAGCGCAGTGCGGCTTCTGTTTGAGAAAAAGCGCGTGCTGGCTGTGCTGCGGAAGCAGCATACACCGTTTCTGGATGAGCTGCGGGTCAGGGAGGATGTATTTGTCTATGACCTGGATGAACCGGTGCTGCCGGTGGGCTGTATCCTTATGGCATCGGGACTGGGGCGCAGGTTCGGCGGCAATAAGCTCCTTGCCTGGCTGGGGGAGAGGACCCTTCTGGAGCATGCCCTGGAGCAGACGGAAGGCGTATTTGCGCGGCGGGTAGTAGTGACCAGGTATCCGGAGATTGGGGCAATATGCCAGGCGCAGGGGATTGCGTGTGTGATACATGACCGCCCGAATCGGAACGACACGGTGCGGATAGGAATGGAATACCTCCAGAGGTGGCCAGAGGAGGGGCGGGAGGCAGAGGAGGCGCTGGCAGGATATCTGTTCTGCCCGGCTGACCAGCCCCTGCTGCGCCGGGAGAGCGTGGAGACGCTGGTGCTGGATTTTTCCCGGGCCGGGAGGGCAGAGGGGATTTTCCGTCTGGCCAGCCAGGGAAAGGCAGGCGCCCCGGTGCTGTTCGGTTCCGCCTACATGGAAGCGCTGAAATCCCTTCCCCAGGGAAAGGGGGGCTCCTGGCTGGTGCAGAAATCTCCTCAAAATGTGTATTTTGTGGAGGCAGGGAGAGAGGAGCTGTGGGACGTGGATACGCCGGAGGAGCTGGAAGCGTGTGAGAAGCAATGACGAAGCTGCAAACATACAGACAGGCACAGATGCGGGAAACATCTGTGCCTGTTTGACTACGCCTTACCGCTTACATCTACGATACATTCCACCTCGCAGAGAACACCCTTGGGCAGGGCCTTCACGGCTACGCAGGAGCGGGCCGGCTTGCCGGTGAAATATTTGCCATAGATCTCGTTAAAGGCGGCAAAATCTGCCATATCCGCCAAAAAGCAGGTGGTCTTAACCACGTCGGTAAAGGCAGCGTTCTGGCTCTCCAGCAGAGCCTTGATATTGGCCATCACCTGTTCGGTCTGCTCCTGGATGGTGGTGCCCACCACCTCACCGGTGTCCGGGGACAGGGGGATCTGACCGGAAAAGAAAGCAATTCCATTGACAAGGATCCCCTGGGAATAGGGGCCGATGGCAGCAGGCGCCTGATTGGTGTTTACATACTGTAACATGTGTCGTTCCTCCTTCAGAAAATGGTTATTTGTTGATGTCCACGTAGCTGTAAAGGGTATATTTGGAAATACCGAAGTATTTTGCTACCTTGTCTCCGGACTTGGTGATCAGGAATGCACCGGCATCGTTCAGGTAATTGATGGCCCGGATCTTCTCTTCCTTGTTCATCAGAAGGGCCGGGACCCCCACCAGGTCTACCGCCTGCTGGATCAGCTGATCCAAAAGCTGGCTGACATCTGTGGTAATGCGGCGGGGAGAGGCTTCCGGATCAGAAGCAGCGTCCCCGGGGCAGCTGGTCAGGGAGTGGAGACTGGATTCTAAGGCCAGCAGATTGGTGATGTCATAGTTGATCCCCAGGATATAATTCAGGTTGTCCGCATCATCCCGGATGTAAATGGTGCTGGACTTGAAGATCCTTCCAGTATCGGTCTTGGTCAGATAGGCCAGCTGATCCGACTGGATCCGTTCCCGGTTGTGGATGGCGTCCAATACCACCTGGGAGGGGGCGTCGCCGATCTTGCGGCCAGTCAGCGCTCCATTTTCAATGTAAACAATGGAGTGATCCGATCCCTGCCGGAGATCGTGGATCACCACCTCGCAGGCTTCCCCGAACTGGATCGCCAGGGCATGGGCAACCTGCTTTAATACTTCAAGTCTTGAATTTGCCATAAAAAATCACCTCTGTATTTCGTGCCGAACGCGGCTTCGCAGCGTTTGGGTAGCGAAAGACTGCGCCTACGGCTCAGTCTTTCTTCATTATAGCACAATTTACCTATTACAGCAAAAAGAATTTGAAATTTTAAGAATTAGGGGTGAGTAGCAACAAACTGTGTGCCGGTTTTTCCCTGCACGGCTTCCCGGGATTTCTCCAGCAGGGTGATTATGGCAGTGCGGCCCTCCTTGGAGGAGGCAAAATCAATGGCAGCCTCCACCTTGGGCAGCATGGAGCCGGGAGCGAAGTGACCCTCCGCAATGTACTGCCGGGCCTGTGACACAGATACCTGGTCCAGCCATTGTTCTTCCGGCGTTCCATAGTTGATTGCCACCTTTTCCACTGCTGTGAGGATGATGAGGCTGTCTGCGTCAAGCTCTTTGGCCAGGAGGCAGCTGGCAAAATCCTTGTCAATGACAGCGCTGGCGCCCTTTAAATGGTTCCCCTGGCGCACCACCGGGATGCCGCCGCCGCCGCAGGCGATCACCAGGTCCCCGGATTCTACCATGGTGCGGATGGTGCCGATCTCGATGATCTCCACCGGCTTGGGGGAGGCCACCACACGGCGGTAGCCGCGGCCGGCATCCTCCTTCATGATGTAGTCGTATTTTTCGGAAACCTCCTGGGCCTGCTGTGGGGTCATAAATTTGCCGATAGGCTTGGAGGGGGACTGGAAGGCAGGGTCGTTTTCATCTACCCGGACCTGGGTGATCATGGTGGCCACCGGCACGTCCGTAATTCCCCGGTTCAGCAGCTCCTCCCGCAGGGCATTCTGCAGGTCGTAGCCAATGTAGGCCTGGCTCATGGCGACGCAGACGGACAGCGGAGTGTTGGGCTGGGCCTCATCCTCGTGGGTGAGGGCGATCATAGCATTGTTGATCATGCCTACCTGGGGGCCGTTGCCATGGGCAACCACCACCTCACAGCCCTCCTCAATCAGGTCCACAATGGCCCTGGCCGTGATTTTTACGGCAGCCATCTGCTCCGGAAGGGTGTTGCCCAGGGCGTTTCCGCCCAGGGCTATGACAATACGTTTTTTTCGTTCCATCTGTTTTCACCTCTTATTCAAAAACTCTCGGCGTGCCTTTGTCCTCCAGCTTTTTCAGAAGCTCGGCCGGGTCTGCAAATTTGGCCAGAAGAATCATGGCTGCGATGATGTAGGGCTTGTAGCTTGCCTCCTTGTAGAGCGGTGTGCGGTAGCGGTCAAATACAGTGGCATCCACCTCGCCGGTCTCACAGCTGACACCGGTGATATCAGCCGGCAGGCAGTGAAGGTACAGGGCCTTGCCGTCCTTGGTGGTGGACATCAGCTCCTCGGTGCATGCCCAGTCCTTGTGCTCTGCATTCTGGGCCAAAAGCTCCTTCTCCAGAGCCTTGATGCCCTCCATGTCGCCCTTGCCGTAGAGATCCGTTCTCTTTTCCATGGCGGCAAAGGGAGCCCAGCTCTTGGGGTAAACGATGTCCGCATCCCGGAAGGCCTCTGCCATATCGTTGGTCTTGGTGAAGGAGCCGCCGGACTTCTGGGCGTTCTCAGAGGCAACCTTTTCCACATCCTCGAAGATCTCATAGCCTTCCGGATGCGCCAGCACAACATCCATGCCAAAGCGTGTCATGAGGCCGATGACGCCCTGGGGAACGGAGAGGGGCTTGCCATAGGAGGGAGAGTAGGCCCAGGTCATGGCCAGCTTCTTGCCCTTTAAGTTCTCCACGCCGCCGAATTCATGGATGATGTGAAGCATATCAGCCATGGCCTGGGTGGGGTGGTCAATGTCGCACTGAAGGTTCACCAGAGTGGGCTTCTGCTCTAAGATGCCATCCTTATGTCCCTGGGTCACAGCGTCCACAACCTCATGCATGTAGGCATTTCCCTTGCCGATGTACATATCGTCCCGAATGCCGATCACATCTGCCATAAAGGAGATCATGTTGGCAGTTTCCCGGACCGTTTCACCGTGGGCCACCTGGGATTTGCCCTCATCCAGATCCTGTACCTCAAGGCCTAAGAGGTTGCAGGCGGAGGCGAAGGAGAAGCGGGTGCGGGTGGAGTTGTCCCGGAACAGGGAAATTCCTAAGCCGCTTTCAAATACTTTGGTGGAAATGTTGTGCTCCCGCATGTAGCGCAGAGCGTCAGCCACAGTAAAGACTGCCTCGATCTCATCGTCTGTCTTTTCCCAGGTCAGGAAAAAGTCTCCATTGTACATTTCCTTGAAATTCAGTGCGTTCAGCTTGTCGATGTATTTCTGTAAAGTTTCCATATGATATATCCTCCTAGTATATGTGGTGTTTTTATTTTGTGACTGCAGAGTGGTTCTTATTTGCTGTAGGACAGCGGAAGAGCAGCATATACGGCTGCACAGGTGACAAGGTCCTGCTTCCAGGTCATCTCGTTGGGGGCGTGGGCCTGCGCCTCTGCGCCGGGGCCGAATCCGATGCAGGGAATATTGTTTCGCCCCATGATGGACACGCCGTTGGTGGAGAAGGTCCACTTGTCAGTCAGGGGCCTTGCCTGGCGCATCTTGAGGGTATCCGCCGCGCCGATGCGCTGCTGGCCGTAGAGCCCTTCGTAGGCTGCCTCCAGGGCCTTTGTTACCTTGTGATCCTTGGGGATGGCCCAGGTGGGGAAGTAGCACTCGATCTCATACACGCAGCCCGTGTAGGAGGGACGGTCATAGTTGTACATGGACACCTTTACGTCATCGCCGTATTTCTGTACGCTGGGCAGTGCGCGGATCTCATCCAGACAGCTCTCCCAGGTCTCGCCAAAGGTCATGCGGCGGTCTAAGGAGATGGCGCAGGAGTCGGCTACCGCACAGCGGCTGGGGGATGTGTAGAAGATCTGGGATACAGTAACGGTTCCGCGGCCCAGGAAGCGGGCTTCCTCATAATCCTTGTTGTACTTGGGATTCAGCATTTTAACCAGGCCCTTGATAGGGGTGGTGTCTGCATCATCATTTTCATTGAGGGAGCGGATATCCTGGAGGATGTCCGCCATCTTGTAGATGGCATTGTCGCCGCGCTCCGGCGCAGAGCCGTGGCAGGAAACACCCTTCACGTCCACACGGATCTCCATGCGCCCCCGCTGTCCCCGGTAAATACCGCCATCCGTAGGCTCGGTGGATACCACGAATTCCGGCCGGATCTGATCCTCATTGATGATGTACTGCCAGCACAGGCCGTCACAATCCTCCTCCTGGACCGTTCCAACCACCATGATCTTGTAGCCCTCCGGGATCAGGTTCTGCTCCTTCATGATCTTGGCGCCATACACAGCGGATACAATGCCGCCGCACTGATCGGACACGCCCCGGCCGCCGATCTCGGTCTCGTTCTCATATCCCTCGTAGGGGTCGAAGGTCCAGTTGTCCAGGTTGCCGATGCCAACCGTGTCAATGTGGGCGTCAAAGGCAATGATCTTGTCGCCGGTGCCCATAAAGCCCATCACATTGCCCTGGGGATCAATGTTTACTTCATCAAAGCCTACCTTTTTCATCTCGGCGGCAATGGTGTCCACATGGGCCTTTTCATCGCAGCTCTCGCCGGGATTTTTCACAATAGCCCGCAGGAAGCGGGTCATATCAGCCTCATAGGAGTTGGCAGTTGCTTTGATTTGATCAAAATTCAGCATAATGGTTCATCCTTTCGTTATTATAATTAGATTAAAGAAAATTAAAATTAGGTTAAAGAAAAAGTTTGTTAAATATAAAATTAATTTCCAAAATGTTTCCGATCAGTTCCGCAAAGACCTTCCCACACGATTTCCCGGTAGCGGTTTGGATCCGTATCTCCCTCAGAGGACACCAGCAGAACCTGGGAGTGGGAGTCAAGCTTCAGGGCTTCCTTCAGCTCCCGGTACTGGGGATTGGTCATGACTGTATGCAGGAGCCCCATGGGAACGGAGCCGGATTCGCCGGAGATCACAGCCGGATCGCCGGGAAGGGGGCAGCCGTAGATACGGGTTCCGTTGGCGCTGACCCAGTCCGGACAGGATACGAAGGCGCTTGCATGGTTGCGGAGGATATCCCAGGACACGGTGTTGGCCTCGCCGCAGGCCAGGCCGGCCATAATGGTGAGCATATCTCCGGTCACATCCACCCGGCTTCCGTCCGCCTTCACAGCCGAGCGGTAGAGGCAGTCGGCAGCCCCTGCTTCGATCACTACCATGATGGGAGGGTTCTCCTTGAAACGGTTGGAGAAATATCCGATCACGGCTCCGGCCAGGGAGCCTACGCCAGCCTGAACAAAGATGTGGGTGGGGCGGCTGCCGTCATCCTGAAGCTGCTGGTCAGCCTCCAAAGCCATGGTCCCGTAGCCCTGCATGATCCAGGTGGGAATCTCCTCGTAGCCCTCCCAGGCAGTATCCTGAATCATGATGCCGTGCTCCGTCTCGGCAGCCTCCTTGGCGGCCAGGCGGACACATTCGTCATAGTTCAGCTCCTCAATGGTGACAGTGGCATTCTCCCGTGCAATGTGATCCTTCCTGGTCTGCGTGGTGCCCTTGGGCATGTGAACCACACATTTCTGGCCCAGCCGGTTGGCTGCCCATGCAACGCCCCGGCCATGGTTCCCGTCGGTGGCAGTGAAAAATGTGGCCTGCCCGAATTCCTCCCGAAGCTTTTCCGAGGTCAGAACCGAATAGGGAACCTCACTGACATCCCGGCCAAGCTGCTGGGATATGTAGCGGGCAATGGCATAGGAGCCGCCCAATACCTTGAAGGCGTTGAGGCCGAAGCGGTAGGATTCATCCTTTACATATACACGATCCAGTCCCAGGTAGTCAGCCAGCCCCTGCAGGCGTGTCAGCGGTGTGACGCTGTACTGGGGAAAGCTTTTATGGAAGCTGCTGGCTTTTTTCATTTCCTCCTGGGACATGTGGGCTGTCTGCCTGTCGTCTGTCCCGGGAATATGATTCAGCGTCCATTTGATTGATTGTTCTGCGGTACTCATTTGAAACCCTCCTGATCTTATTATGGTTTGCGTTTTTCTGTCTCCCTGGTATCATAATACCACACTCTAAAAAAAAATCAAGAGGAAAACTAAAACTTTTTTGCCAAACAAAAATATTTTTGTATTTGGGCTTGCATTCTGGTGATTTTGGTGATATATTTAAGTGGAAGAGCAGGACAGTTGGAAAAAATACCGAAAATATTGTCTGAATTTTTTGAATTAATAAATAAATACATATAATTTATGACCTAAAAAATTTTGGTCAAGCAGACAGAGAACTTACTCCGAAGATGGATACCGGGTAAGATATTTTGGCAGGATCCAGTCTCCCCTTGGGATCTGAGCCTGATATAAATATAAGTAGAAGCAGCGGCCAGGTGCATCAGCCTGACGAAGCTGCTGCGATCATTAGGAGGTAAGAATGAATCATGATATAAAAGAAAGGCAGCCGTCAGCTGCACTGTATGATTTTTGCGGGAAGCCGTCCTTCGTTCAGGCGGCGCCCCTGGCAATGCAGCATGTTGTGGCAATGATCGTCGGCTGCATCACGCCGGCCATCATTGTGGCCAATGCGGCGGGCCTTGGGGAGCGGGATCGCATCATTCTGGTGCAGGCGGCGCTGGTGATGTCAGCTCTAAGCACCCTGCTGCAGCTTTTTCCCGTAATCCGGACAAAGTGGGTGGCTGTAGGCTCTGCCCTGCCTGTCATCATGGGAGTCAGCTTTGCCTATGTGCCCAGTATGCAGGCCATTGCAGGAGATTTTGGCGTTGGCGCGATTCTGGGCGCCCAGGTGGTGGGGGGGATTGTGGCTGCCCTGGTGGGGCTGAATATCCGCAGGATCCGCATTTTATTCCCGCCGCTGATTACCGGAACCGTTGTATTTGCCATTGGCCTTTCCCTGTACCCCACGGCCATCAACTATATGGCCGGAGGCGTGGGCAGCCCGGATTACGGCTCCTGGAGGAACTGGCTGGTAGCCTTTCTCACTCTGGTGGTAGTCACTTTCCTGAATCATTACGGGAAGGGGATCTTTAAGCTTGCTTCTATATTAATAGGGATTATCTGCGGATATCTGGTGGCGCTGTGCTTTGGGCTGGTGGATTTTTCCGGAGTAGCGTCAGCTTCCCTGTTCCAGCTGCCCCGGCCCCTGCATTTTGGGATGGAATTTGAGCCCTCCTCCTGCGTGGCCTTGGGAATTCTATTTGCCATCAATGCCGTGCAGGCCATCGGGGATTTTTCCGCCACCACCATTGGGGCCATGGACCGGACGCCTACAGATGAGGAGCTGAAGGGAGGCATCTTTGGATATGGGCTGGGGAATATTTTGTGCGCAATTTTCGGAGGCCTTCCCACTGCCACCTACAGCCAGAATGTGGGGATTGTGTCCACAACAAAGGTGGTCAGCCGGAGAGTCCTTGGGATGGCGGCAGGGATCCTGCTGGCAGCGGGGCTGGTTCCCAAGTTTTCGTCCCTGCTTACCACGATTCCGCAGTGCGTGCTGGGCGGGGCTACCATTTCGGTGTTTGCCTCGATTGCCATGACGGGAATCAAGCTGATCACCACGGCGCCCCTGAGCTATCGGAATACTACGATTGTGGGGCTTTCCATTGCAGTTGGGATGGGAGTGACCCAGGCCAGCGGCTCACTGGCCCAGTTTCCGGATTGGGTGACTACGATTTTTGGAAAGTCGCCGGTGGTGCTTGCTACGTTGGGTGCAGTTATTTTAAATTTAATTTTGCCCCGGTCCAGGGACATTGGGCGAAATGATGTGGGGCTGGCAGAACAGTAAGATATTTTAGATTGAATACAGGAGGTAATGATATGTTGATTGTTGGGAATGGTACTTTATTTACAAGGGATGCGCTGTGTCCCATGATTCAGAATGGCGCGGTGGCCATTGAGGGGACCAGGGTAAAGGCTGTGGGGGATACCGGGCAGCTTAAGCTGGAGTATCCGGGGGCTGAGTTTGTGGATGCCGGAGGCGGGGTGATTATGCCGGCATTTATCAACACCCATGAGCATATTTACAGCGCCATGGCCCGGGGGCTGAGTATTAAGGGATATCATCCGAAGGGGTTTTTGGATGTGCTGGACGGCCAATGGTGGACCATTGACCGGAAGCTGACGCTGGAGCAGACAAAGTATAGTGCAGTGGATACATTTATCTCCTGTATCCGCAATGGAGTGACCACGGTGTTTGACCACCATGCCAGCTTTGGGCAGATTCAGGGGAGCCTGTTTGCCATTGCGGAGGTGGCAAAGGAGCTGGGGGTGCGCGCCTGTCTTTGCTATGAGGTTTCGGACAGGGACGGGATGGAGAAGGCCAGGGAGTCGGTTGCGGAGAATGCGGAGTTTATCCGATATGCCCTGCAGGATGATTCGGATATGATTGCGGGGATGATGGGGATGCACGCGCAGTTTACCATTTCCGATGCAACCATGGAGCTGGCAGCGGCCAGCAAGCCGGAGGGCGTGGGCTACCACATCCATGTGGCGGAGGGCATTGAGGACCTCCATGACTGCCTGAACAAATACGGAAAACGGATTGTGGACCGGCTGATGGATTGGAACATCCTGGGGGAGAAGACACTGCTGGGGCATTGTATTTATATCAATGGACATGAGATGGATCTGATCCGGGATACCAACACCATGGTGGTGCACAACCCTGAGTCAAATATGGGAAATGCCTGCGGCTGCCCGCCCACCATGGAGCTGGTGCACCGGGGCGTCCTGACCGGCCTTGGGACAGACGGCTATACCCACGATATGACGGAATCCTATAAGGTGGCAAATGTGCTCCATAAGCATCACCTCTGCGACACCAATGCAGCCTGGGGAGAGGTGCCCAAGATGCTGTTTGAAAATAATGCAGCCATTGCCAACCGCTATTTCAAGGCGCCTCTGGGCGTGCTGAAGGAGGGGGCTGCGGCAGATGTGATTGTGGTGGATTACGATCCGCCCACACGGCTGGATGAGACAAATCTCAACGGGCATATCCTGTTTGGCATGACGGGCCGGGATGTGGTGACCACCATTGGCAACGGAAAGGTGCTGATGGAGAACCGGGAGGTGAAGGTCATCGACGTGGAGGCAGCCATGGCAAAATGCCGTGAGGCGTCAGCCGGACTGTGGAAGAGTATCAACGGTTAGAACAAGGGATTTCAATAAAATTAAGTGAAAATATAATATTATAAGAGGTTATAAAAAACGGAGGGAATAACATGAGTGATAAAATGAGCTGCATGTCCATTGGACAGCTGATGGATTGGGTCAGAACAGAGCATGAGAAGCATGGATCCGTATTCGGGATACGCAGGCCTTACCAGGCGGACCCGGGGAAGGCCCAGAGGATCTTCGGGCGGAAGCTGGAGACGCCCATTGGCCCGGCGGCAGGCCCCAACAGCCAGCTGGCCCAGAATATCATTGCAGCCTACTATGCCGGCAGCCGGTTTTTTGAGCTGAAGACCGTGCAGATCATGGACGGAGCGGAGCTTGCGGCCTGTGTCAGCAAGCCCTGCATCAAGGCGGACGACGAGTGCTATAACTGTGAGTGGTCCACAGAGCTCTATGTGCCAGAGGCCCAGGAGGAGTATATCAAAGCCTGGTTTGTGCTGTCCTTTCTGGCCAAGGAGTACGGGCTGGGAGATATGGACGGCTTCCAGTTCAACATCAGCGTAGGCTATGACCTGGCCGGGATTAAGTCTCCTAAGATCGACGGCTTTATCGAACATATGAAGGATGCGTCAGGAACCGAGACCTTCCGGGAATGCCGGGAATACCTGCTGGCCCATGTGGGGGAATTTGCCCATATGACCAGGGAGGATGTGGAGGGGATCTCACCGAATATCTGCAATTCCGCCACCATTTCCACCCTCCACGGCTGCCCGCCCCAGGAGATCGAGCGGATTGCCAATCATCTGTTAGAGGAAAAGAAGATGCACACCTTTATCAAGTGCAACCCCACCCTTCTGGGCTACGAATTTGCCCGGGAGACCCTGGATGCCATGGGCTATGATTACATTGCCTTCGGCCGGTTCCACTTTGAGGATGATCTTCAGTATGAGGATGCGGTTCCCATGCTCACCCGGCTGATGGAGCTCTCGGGGAAGCTGGGGCTGGAGTTCGGGGTGAAGATTACCAACACCTTCCCGGTAGATGTGAAGGCAGGGGAGCTTTCCAGCGAGGAGATGTACATGTCCGGCAAATCCCTGTATCCGCTGTCCATTGCCCTGGCGGCCCGCCTGTCCCGGGAGTTTGCGGGAAGGCTTCGGATCTCCTATTCCGGCGGCGCGGATGCCTTTAATATGAACCGAATCGTGGGCTGCGGCGTGTGGCCGGTGACCATGGCTACCACGCTCCTGAAGCCCGGCGGCTACCAGCGGCTGAAGCAGATTGCAGAGAATCTGGATGAGATGGGGGTAAAGCCCTTTGCCGGGGTGGATGTGGAGGCTCTGAACGCTGTGGCAGAGCAGGCCATTCATGATCCCCATCACACAAAGCCCGCAAAAATGCCGATAAGCCGCAAGTCCCAGGAGCGCGTGCCGCTTCTGGACTGCTACACCGCACCCTGCGAGGACGCCTGCCCCATTCATCAGGAGATCAGCACCTATGTGGCGCTGGCCGGGGAAGGCAGATACCAGGAGGCATTGGAGGTAATCCTCAACAAAAATCCGCTGCCCTTTATCACCGGGACCATCTGCGCCCACGGCTGCCAGAGCCACTGCACCAGGAATTTTTATGAGACCTCCGTGCAGATTCGGGATACGAAGCTAACATGTGCCCAGAAGGGCTATGAGGCGGTTCTTGAAAGCCTGAAGGCAGCTGCTCCCAGCGGGAAGACGGCAGCCGTTGTGGGCGGAGGGCCGGCAGGCATGGCGGCAGCCTTCTATCTGGCCAGGGCCGGCGTGAAGGTTACGCTGTTTGAGAAGGAGGACCGGCTGGGAGGCATTGTCAGCAGTGTGATTCCGGACTTCCGCATCGACGATTCCGTGATTGCAAAGGACGCGGCCCTTCTGGAGCGTCTGGGCGTGGAGATTCGCCTCAATACAGCAGCGCCCGGCGTGGAGGCCCTGAAGGCGGAATATGGCAGCGTGGTGCTGGCTGTGGGAGCCTCCCAGAGAAGCCAGCTGGTGCTGGAGGGCAAACAGGCAGTCAACGCATTGGATTTCCTGGAGGAGTTTTCCGCCAGTAAGGGGCAGATGAAGCCAGGGAAGCATGTGGTTGTCATTGGCGGCGGAAATACGGCCATGGATACTGCCCGGGCGGCAAAACGCTGCCCCGGCGTGGAGACCGTGTCCCTGGTATACCGCAGGACCAAACGCTATATGCCGGCCGACGAGCATGAGCTGTACCTGGCCATGGAGGACGGCGTAGAATTCCAGGAGCTTCTGGCCCCCATCGAGATCAAGGAAACATCCCTGGTCTGCCGGGTGACAAAGCTGGGCGAGCGAGATGAGAGCGGCCGCGCCGCTGTGGTTGAGACCCAGGAGCAAAAGGAAATCCAGGCAGATCTGGTGATTGCTGCTGTGGGTGAAAAATGCCCGAAGGCCTACTATGAGGAAAACGGCATCCATGTGGATGAAAAGGGACGCCCCCTGGTAAGCAAAAGCCTGGAAACCAGCGTGAAGGATGTCTATGTGGTGGGCGACGGCCTCTATGGCCCGGCGCTGGTGGTGAAGGCCATGGCCAACGCGATGACAGCGGCCGAGGCCATTGTGGGAGCGCCTGTTACCCGAGAGCTGTCCATCCCGGCCAGGAAAGAGGACATTTATCAGAAAAAGGGGATTTTGCAGGAATGCTCAGAGCTGCCAGAGGCAGGCCGCTGCCTGTCCTGCTCCACAGTCTGCGAGAACTGTGTGGACGTATGCCCCAACCGCGCCAATATTTCCGTCAAGGTGCCGGGAATGGACAAAGAGCAGGTGATCCATGTGGATTACATGTGCAATGAGTGCGGCAACTGCAGGAGCTTCTGCCCCTATGCAAGCGCCCCGTACCTGGACAAATTTACGCTGTTTGCCAATGAGAAGGATCTTGCGGACAGCAAAAACGACGGCTTTGTGGTATTGGACCGGGAGACGCTGTCCTGCAGGGGAAGGCTTCTGGGCAATGAATTTGTATGGAAGAGAGGCCAGCATGACGGGCTTTTGGCAGGCATGCAGCGTCTGATCGAGGCAGTGGCTGACGAGTATCCCTATCTGCTGGAAATGGCCTGATTTATCTGAAATATGCACTCCGGTGTCCCCAAAAAAGGGGATGCCGGAAAAGGAGAGGAGGAGCGCCATGAAAACCTTGTTTCAGGGAGGAACCGTTGTAAGCGGGACAGAAATGCGCCGGATGGATGTTCTGGTGGAGGATGAGAGGATTCTTGCAGTGGGAGAGAACCTGAAGGAGCCTGGGGCCCATATTGTGGACGTATCCCAAAAGCTGGTATTTCCGGGCTTTATTGACGGGCATACCCATATGGATCTGGAGGTGTCCGGCACGGTGACTGCCGATGGCTTTGAGACCGGAACAAAAGCGGAGCTGGCAGGAGGGACCACCTGCCTCATTGACTTTGCCACCCAGAATAAAGGGGAAACGCTGGACTATGCCCTAAAGCGATGGCACCGGAAGGCAGAGGGAAGGGCCAGCTGCGACTATGCCTTCCATCTGGCCATTTCCGACTGGAATGAGGAGGTCAGCCGGGAGCTGGACACTGTGGCGGCCGGGGGGGTCCGTTCCTTTAAGCTATATATGACCTACGATGCCATGGTGCTGGAGGATCAGAGCCTCTACGAGGTCCTGGCCCGCTTAAAGGAGCTGAATGGGATCGCCGGGGTGCACTGTGAAAACCGGGGCATCATTGATGCCAGGCTGAAGGCAGCGCTTAAGGAGAGGGGCCACCGCAGGGATACGGCCGACTATCCGGCCACCCGCCCGGATCTGGCGGAGGCAGAGGCAATTTCCCGTCTCCTGAAGATCGCCCGCTGCGTAGATACGCCGGTGATCATTGTCCATCTAAGCTCCCGGGAGGGCTATGAGGAGATCAGAAGGGCCAGGGCCGCAGGCCAGTCCGTCTATGTGGAGACCTGCCCCCAGTACCTGGTGATGGATGAGAGCCGCTATTACCTGCCGAAAGGAGAGGGACGCAAATACATGTGCGCGCCGCCCCTAAGAAAGCCGGCAGACCAGGAGACCCTCTGGGAGGCCCTGGCCGCAGGCCAAATCCAAACCATTGCCACAGACCACTGCAGCTTTACCATAGCGCAGAAGCAGGCCGGGGCGGAGGATTTTGCCAAAACACCCTGCGGGATGCCGGGGGCAGAGGAACGGCCGGCACTGGTCTATCATTACGGCGTGCATGCAGGACGCCTGACAGAGATGCAGATGTGCGCCCTGCTGGCCGAGAACCCTGCCAGGCTCTACCGGCTGTATCCACAAAAGGGTGTGATCGCCCCGGGCAGCGATGCGGATCTGGTGATCTGGGATCCCAAGGCAGAGCATGTGCTGAGCAGGGAGCATCAGCAGTCAGCGGCAGATTACTGCCCGCTGGAGGGCGTCTGCCTGAAGGGGAGGGCAGCCCAGGTGTATTTAAGAGGGCGCCTGGCGGCCCGGGACGGGAAGATTGTGGCGGCCCGCGCCGGGAGGTATGTGACGGCAAAACCAGGGGAGATCCTGCTATAAAAGCGAAAAAAGTGTTTCCCTCCCCCCACATGTGAAAAGGAAAGGAGTCCATTCAAATGGCTAATTTTACAGTAAACGGAGTATCGGTATCTCCATCCAAAAAGCAAAAGCTCCTCCGCTTCCTCCGCGATGAGCTTCATATCACCTCCGTGAAGGATGGCTGCAGCCAGGGGGCCTGCGGTGCATGTACCGTAATCATTGACGGGGAGACTGTCAAGGCCTGCGTGCCGGACACGGACTCTCTGGCAGGAAAACAGGTGGTCACGGTGGAAGGCCTGACCCCATGGGAGCAGGAGGTATATACCTTTGCCTACGCGGAGGCCGGCGCTGTTCAGTGCGGGTTCTGCATCCCGGGAATGGTGATGTGCACCAAGGCGCTGCTGGACAAAAATCCGGCTCCCACAGAGGAGGAAATAAGGTATGCCCTGCGGAACAATTACTGCCGCTGTACCGGGTATGTAAAAATTATTGCGGCAGTGAGGCTTGCGGCACAGATCATGCAGGCAGGCGCAATTCCGGAAAAGGAGGCAAAGGACTGGAAACTGGGCAGCCGGGTTCAGCGCCTGGATGCCAGGGAAAAGGTTCTGGGAACCGGGAAATATCCGGATGATTATTATATGGAAGGAATGCTCTTCGGCGGGCTGGTGCGCAGCAAGCATGCCAGGGCCAGAGTGCTGTCCGTCGACACGTCAAAGGCCCTGGCCCTTCCCAAAGTGGCTGCTGTCTATACGGCATCCGACGTTCCGGGGGAAAATCTCATTGGGCATTTAAGGCAGGATCAGTATGTCTTTGTGCCGGTGGGGCAGCTGACCCATTATCTGGGAGATGCAATCGCCTTGGTGGTGGCAGAGGATGAGCAGACGCTGGAGAAGGCCAAAAAGCTGGTGAAGGTGGAGTATGAGGTGCTTCCCCCCATCCATACCCTGGAGGAGGCGGCTGCCGAAGGCGGGCCCACGGTATTTGAAGGGGCGGACAATAACATCTGCTCCCATGAACATATCAGCCGGGGCAATGCCGCAGAGGCCATTGCAGGGGCAAAATATGTGCTGTCCCATCATTTTGAGACGCCATGGACCGAGCATGCGTTCCTGGAGCCGGAATGCGCGACGGCATTTGTTGACCCTGAGGGGGATGTATTTGTGTACAGCACGGACCAGTCGGCCCATCAGACCCTTCATGAGTGTGCAATGGCCCTGGGCACGGACAAAATAAAGGTGCAGAACGCCCTGGTAGGCGGAGGCTTTGGGGGCAAGGAGGATATGACGGTGCAGCCCTTTGCTGCATTGGCTGCCCATCTTCTGAAGCGTCCGGTGAAGGTGAAGCTTAGCCGGGCAGAGTCCCTGCTGGTGCACCCCAAGCGCCATCCCTTTGTGATGGATGTGACCATGGGCTGTGACGAAAACGGTATCATCCAGGGGGTGAAGGCCGTGGTGTCCTCAGATACCGGCGGGTACATGTCCCTGGGCGGACCGGTGCTGCAGCGGGCCTGTACCCATGCGGCGGGGCCCTACGCCTACGAGAACTTTGAGATTGAGGGCACAGCCTACTATACCAACAACCCGCCGGCAGGAGCCTTCCGGGGCTTTGGGGTGACGCAGACCTGCTTTGCCACGGAGACGCTGCTGAATATGATGGCAGACGAGGTGGGCATCACGCCCTGGGAGATCCGCTGCCGCAACGCCATCCGCCCGGGAGGCGTCCTGCCGAACGGCCAGATCGTGGATGCGTCCACCGGTCTGGTGGAGACGCTGGAGGCAGTGAAGGAGGACTATGAACGGGCCCGGACTGCCGGACTGCCGGTGGGCCTTGCCTGTGCCATGAAAAATGCCGGCGTGGGTGTGGGGATTCCCGATACCGGCCGGGTGAAGCTGATTCCGGGGGAGGACGGAAAGCTTCATATTTTTACCGGCGCCTCCTGTATCGGCCAGGGGCTGGGAACGGTGCTGGTACAGATGATTGTGGAAAATACAGACCTTGCCCGGGAGGAGATTGTCTATGAGCGGAGCAATACCTGGATTTCCCCGGATTCCGGCACAACCTCCGGCTCCCGTCAGACACTGGTAACCGGCGAGGCCTGCCGCAGAGCCTGTGAAAAGCTGATGGAGGACCGCAGGAAGGGCCTTGGCCTGGAAGCGCTGGCTGGCCGGGTGTATTATGGCGAGTATCTGGCAAAGACGGACCCGCTGGGAGCCGATGTGCCCAATCCTGTGTCCCATGTGGCCTATGGCTATGCTACCCAGATGTGCATTCTGGATCCAACAGACGGGCGGATCCGACAGATTGTGGCAGCCCACGACGTAGGCCGGGCAGTGAATCCTTTGTCCTGCGAGGGGCAGATTGAGGGCGGCGTTGTAATGTCCATGGGCTATGCCCTGCGGGAGCGCTACGAGATTGATGAAAACTGTAAGCCGGTGGAAAAATACGGCGCCCTGGGGCTGTTCCGCAGCCATGAGATCCCGGAGGTGAAGGCCATTGTGGTGGAAAAGCCCGGTCTTTCCGTGGCCTGCGGTGCAATCGGCATCGGGGAGATCACCTCCATCCCTACGGCTCCGGCCATCACGGACGCCTATTACCGGTATGACGGCCGGCGGCGCTTTTCGCTGCCCATCCAACAGACGCCCTATGAGCGGAGGGAGAAGGATACAGGCGCCCTGCGGCAGGTGAGCAATGACAGCTGTATTGGCTGCGGGCTCTGTATGCGGACCTGTACGGCTGAAGCCATCCGGGTAGTGGAACGCCGGGCCATGCTGGATACGGACTGCTGCCTAAGCTGCGGAATGTGCGCAGTGAGGTGTCCAAAGGGGGCAATTGACCTGTCCTGAAGCATATGCTTCCTGATTTCAGCAATTTGGCGGCATCCCAACCGGAAAATTCATATCCTGAAATTCTTTGGGAGAGATTCCATACTCCTGCTTAAAGGCCCGGAAAAAGCTGGAATAATCCCCAAATCCGAAGGCCTGATAGGCCTCCGTAATACTCATATCACCAAGAATCGCCTGGCGGCACAATGCCAGGCGTTTTTTGGTGATATACCGGTGAATAGACAGTCCCATCTGCTCCTTGAATGCATGGCCAATGTGGTATTTGCTCACGGAAAATTCCTGGGAAAGACGTTCCAGGGACAGATCCTCGTCAATATGCCCCTCGATAAAATCACAGAGGCTCTGGGGCAGGGAGATCAGTTCCGGCTGCTGCCGGGGATGGTTCTGCTCATGGACCAGGCGGTTTAAGTACAAAAACAGGTCGCTGGCGTTAAGGAAGATCTGGGCATCCCGGCAGAAACGCCGGCCGGAAAGCTCCTCCAGAAGGCGGATCAGCCGGGACTGGATGGCATTGAAGCCCACCCGGTCATTGTGAAAAATATAGCGGCGTTGGGCCTTAACATAATCCATCAGATACGAGCATTCCTCAGAAATGGCGGTGATCTGGCGGTAAAAGTCCCTGCTGATCCAGAACACGAACCGGCGGTAGGGCACCTCCAAGCTGTGGATGATGGGCTTATGGGAAATTCCGGGAGGGATCAGGATCACATCGCCATAGGACAGGGGATATTGCTTCCCCTGGATCTGGATGCCCACATCCCCCTCCAGAAAAAAATAAAATTCATAGTAATCGTGGGAATGACTGGCGACCTGCTTTAAGGAGGAATCGCTGTAATAATAGAGCTCCAAGTCCTCGGACAGCATAAACTGCCGGGTCTGGAAGGGGGTCTGCAACTTCTTTTTCATATTCGGTGTCCTTTGTATGGAGAAGGATGATTGATTTTTAAATCGGATATCATTATACATCAAGGCAGCAGGGAATGCAAGTGAGTAAGAAGTTCAAAAACAACAACTTTTGCAATGTATACAACAATATCCCCAATGTTCATTTTCAGCCATTTTCTTATAATAGAATCATAGAAAAAGAAAGGGGAAATTTTTATGGAAATGACATTGCGGTGGTACGGGGCAGACTTTGACACGGTAACCTTACGGCAGATCCGCCAGATCCCGGGCGTTACCGGGGTGATCACTACCTTGTATGACACGGCGCCGGGGGAGGTGTGGAGCCGGGAGCGGATCCGGGCCATGAAGGAGGAGATAGAAGCAGCAGGCCTTCATGTGGCAGGAATCGAGAGCGTCAACATCCACGACGACATCAAGACCGGGGCGCCGGGGCGGGATCGGTACATTGACAATTATATCGAGACCTTGAAGAACCTGGGGGAGGAGGAGATCCGTCTGGTATGTTATAATTTTATGCCGGTGTTTGACTGGACCAGGACGGAGCTGGCCCGGCTCCGGCCTGACGGCTCCACGGTGCTGGCCTATACCCAGGAGGCGGTGGACGCCCTGGAGCCGGACAAAATGTTCGCTTCCATTGCCGGGGACATGAACAACACGGTGATGCCGGGCTGGGAGCCGGAGCGGATGGCGCATGTGAAGGAGCTCTTTGAACAGTACAGGGATGTGGATGAGGAGAAGCTGTTTGAAAACCTGAACTATTTCCTGGAGCGCATCATGCCGGTGTGCGACGCCTATGACATCAACATGGCCATCCACCCGGACGACCCGGCCTGGAGCGTCTTCGGTCTGCCGCGGATTATCACAAACCAGAAGAATATCCTCCGTATGATGGAGATGGTGGACAATCCCCACAACGGAGTGACCTTCTGCTCCGGCTCCTACGGCACCAACCTGGAAAACGACCTGCCGGGGATGATCCGTGGGCTGCGGGGAAGAATCCATTTTGCCCATGTGCGGAACCTGAAATTCAACTCCCCTACGGATTTCGAGGAGGCGGCCCATCTGTCCTCGGACGGAACCTTTGACATGTACGGGATCATGAAGGCCCTCCATGACATCGGCTTTGCCGGCCCCATCCGGCCGGATCACGGCAGGATGATCTGGGACGAGGCGGCCATGCCCGGCTACGGCCTCTACGACAGGGCTCTGGGAGCCTGCTATCTCCAGGGGCTGTGGGAGGCCATTGAAAAGCAGGAAGGAGGGATGCAGCCATGAAGCTGAACGAAAAGGGCCTAAAGGAACGGGCAGCCTGGGAACAGGCGGGCTACCGGCTCCCGGGCTTTGACCGGGAGGCGGTGAGGGCCAAAACAATAGAGGAGCCCTTCTGGATCCACTTCGGGGCAGGGAATATCTTCCGGGCCTTCCAGGCAAATGTGGTGCAGAAGCTGCTGAACGGAGGGACGCTGGACCGGGGACTGGTAGCGGCGGAGGGCTTCGACTATGAGATCATTGAGAAAATGAACCGGCCCCACGACGATCTTTCCCTTCTGGTGACCTTGAAGGCCGATGGCAGCCTGGAGAAAACGGTGGTGGGAAGCGTGGCGGAATCCCGGATCCTGGATTCGGAAAACCAGGCGGAGTTCGCCCGGTTAAAGGAGATATTTGCAAAATCCTCCCTGCAGCTGGCCTCCTTTACCATCACAGAGAAGGGCTACAGCCTCAGGAACGGGGAGGGGGAGCTGCTGCCGGAGGTGGCGTCCGATCAGAAGGCAGGCCCCGGGAAGCCGGCAAGCTATATGGGAAAGGTGGCGTC
>CAJUQB010000078.1:18092-21971 GCA_910588285.1 uncultured Lachnospiraceae bacterium | reverse complement strand
TCCAGGATACCGCCTTTCATCAGCTGCTCCATAATGGTCTTCGTCTGGGCATTCCCCTGCCGGATCAGCAGGCTTACCAGGCTGTTGGAACTGGAATTGGCCCAATAAGCCCCCACTTTTCCCTTGTCCAGATAATTAATGATAGACCACGGATTATAAATATCCCTTTTGCTTCCAAAGGAAAACCCGTCATACCAGCTTTTTACCTGTTCCTTCTCCTCTGACATTGCAAATTCATCCAGGGCATCAAACACTTCCTTTTCTGTAAATCCAAAACAATCTGCATACTTTTCAGAGGTAGTTGTTACCACTTCAAGGTTGTTCAGATCTGAAAAAATGGACTCCTTGCTCACCCGGGTAATTCCCGTCATAATTGCCCGCTCCATGCTTGGATTGGTCTTAAAAGCAGAGTTGAACATGCGCCGGATAAAACCAATCAGCTCCTTCCAGTACCCATATACATAGGCCTCCTGGAGCGGCGTATCATATTCATCCAGAAGGATTAACACCTTCTGGCCATAATAGGCCTCCAAATAATCCGACAGATATTTCAGCGCTAGTACCGCCACATCATCCGGCATCCTGGATGAAACAGAATCGAAAAATTCCATGTCCTTCTCATCCATACTTTTTGTATCCTTCACGTATCTGTGGATCCTATATAATTTTTCCAAAACATGCTTGATCCCCTGCTTTGTTTCCTCAAAGGTCTCTCCCTTAATATCCGCAAAGCTTAAGGATATCACTGGATAGCTCCCCTGCAGTTCCCGATACTTCTCATTCTCCCAGATGGACAATCCCTCAAACAGCTCCCCCCGGCCTTCATATGCCCGGGAGAAAAAGCAATTCAGCATATCCAGATTCAAGGTCTTCCCAAAACGGCGGGGACGGGCAATCAAGGTGACTGCGTCTGCATTCTCCCACCACTCTCTGATAAAATCGCTCTTATCAACAAAAAAGCATTCATTCTTCCTTATAAATTCAAAGCTCTGCGCTCCGATCGAAACTGTTTTTCCCATTCCTCCCACCTCCTGACTTTCACGGGAATCCTATCTATATTCATCTTATCACAGATTCCGGTAATAATCTATATACTTTTGGGCAGCTGGCTGGCAAAACCCGCTACAAGAAGTTACTGGGCTTATTACTCGCAGGAATAGATCCTTCTGCTCATCATTCCAATCAGATCCATCCCGTCCCAGTACAGCTCAAAATCCAGCGCCCGCCCCACAGACACAATGCGATCCACACCCTTCACGCCCCAAGCGGCAATCCTGCGGGCAAGCACCCCTGGCCGAAGCCCAAAGCAGGCCAGTGTCTGGCATCTTCTTCCCAGGGCAGGCCGAAGCCCCTCAAGGCTCTCCCCGCTGCATTCCAGGAAAAAGCCGCCGTACATGGTATGGTCCCAAACATGCTCTGTAAGGTCCTCTAGCTGGATGCGCAGCACATAATTTTCCTGGTGCTCCACCCTTATGCCAGGGCAGGCTGCCGCCAGCTTCAGGGCCTTCTCCCATTTCTGCAGCGCCGTATTCCCGGACAGCTCATAGCGCTCCCGGGCCACGCTGCCAACTGCCTGCCAGAACCGTTTCTGGGCGGCCTTCACCATATCCTTCGAGCCCTGCCAATAAACCAGGGCGGGCGATGCGCAGGCATTTTGGTCATAGAGATACGTGTCCCCATAAAAACGCTGCGCCAGAAGCTGCAATTCCCCCTCCTCCAACGCCAGAAGGGCCGCTCCGTCCAGAACTGCCGCTGACCTCCGGTCCCCGAAGGCAAGATCCACCGTACCTCCCTGAACCGGTGATTTCCGCAGCTCTGTCAGGGAAGCATTCCCGCCCCACAAGATACGCAGATCGCACAGAGCGGACAGCCGATCTGTGATTTCCTTCTGATGGCCATACCGGATCAGGACAATCCGTGCTTCCCAGGCCGTCCCCTTTGCCGCAGCCTCCAGCAGCTCCACCAGCACCTGCTCCTGGGGAGAGGTCCGGGCCGGCAGGCGCACCGCTGCCATATTGCCGGCCAGCAGCGCGGACGCCATACTGTATGCAAACATCAGGGGAATATTGGAGGGCACGATATGCAGGCTGAACCCCCGTCCCACCCGGACAGCCTCCGGCTCCCGGGTCTGGTACTGGTCCTTTTCCCGGGCCAGGTGCTGCCTGCGGCACCAGAATCCGAAGCTTAGAAGCTCCGGATACGCCTTGGCCTTCCCAGAGCTCCGGATACGCCGGGACAGCTGATCCAGGAAATCCATGGTCTCCTCTGCAAACACCGGCCAGGGACATTCCCCGGCCATGGCCTCCAGCGTCCGTGCATTCCCCAGAATATACGTGATCTGTTCCATCCACGCTCCCCCATGCATATCCCGCGCTGTCTGTGTTATCCTCTCTCCATCACTCATGGCATACTCTGGCCCTTTCCCTCCATTCCCCATGGCATACTCTGTATTCTTCCCTCCATCACTCATGCTATGCTCCGTCCTCCCCATAGGTATCGCTGCACCCTCTGATCTGGGCGTCTGCCACCCGCCCGGTCACGGTAAAATAAGCTCCCTTCCGGCCGCAGGGACAGTTGTCCACGCCCAGAAGGATCCCCTCGTCCGCAGTCAGCAGGTTATGGCCGGGATAGCTTCTGGGAAGCAATGACATCACCTGAACCAGCCCCTTCTCCCCTGGCTCACAGAGAGAAAAATCCGCTGTCCTCCGAAACAGTACTGCCGAATAGTCCGAGCAGTGGAGATGCCCCTCCCCGCACTCCAGGAAAATGCTTCCCGTCTGCTCCGCCATCCCATAATAATCATGCACACGCATAATCCCGCACCGTTCCTTGAGCCCTGCCCGGAAGGCTTCCCGGGATACCGCCTGATCCTGCATCCTCTTCCAGCCGCCGCCATGGATCAGGATCCCCCGGGACAGGTCCGGACGCCAGCCCAATTCTGCGGGCTCCAGATACAAATGCCGCCAGACCTGGCTGGTAAATCCATAAATCAGAAAAGGGCTTCCTCCAAACTGCTTCAGAAAGCCCTCCACTGCCTCCCGGTCCAGAGCCCCATCCTCCCCAAGGGCAAAGGTGCGGCGCCGGCCAAACAGGGAAAACCCCCGAATCCCGGCTGCCTTGGCAGAAAAAGCCCGCCCCTCCTTCAAAATGGAGGGACACTCCACCACCAGCATGGGAAGCCGCCCCCGCCCCAGCACAGTTCCGCCGATGGCTGCCAGTGCCTGCTGCTGCAAAGCACGGGTCTCTCCATCCAGAACCACCCTGGCTGCCGCCTGCCCTGTGGTTCCCGAGGATTGGCCGATCTTATAGTCCGCATCCTCCGGCAGGCTTGAAAGGGTCAGCTCCTTGAACAGCCCCACCGGAAGCCAAGGAAGCTCACAGTAATGGGCAGCCTGCCCTGGCTCACACCCCATTGCATCCAGCATCCGCCGATAGGGCAGACACCGCTGGGAATGGTACGCAGTCAGCGTTTTCAGCTGCCCGGTATACCATCTGTCCTTCTCTTCCCGCTCCATCCCATAGGGCGGCCTGGAAAAATCAAGCTCCAAAAGCGCCATCCTCATCCCCCTCCTCCTGTTGTTCCTGTATGGCTTTATAGTTTTTCTTTCCCTGGGAGGTTCTCGGAAGCCTGGGCATCCACAGGCTTCTCACCGCCCTCCGGCTTAGGTCCAGCTGCTGGCAGAGCCATCGGCCAGCCGGCTCTGCCAGCTCCCGGCCGGTACAGGCCACCAGGATTCCCGTATCATCCCCAACACAGGCAAATTCCGCCTCCTGCAGGCCCCCGGTCCCGCCTTCTGACTCCGGCAGGATTGTCCCCTGTCTCCAGGCATCCTCCAGCATTTTTTCACAGGAATCCAGGCTGATCCGCCGCCCATACAG
>CAJUQB010000078.1:0-18082 GCA_910588285.1 uncultured Lachnospiraceae bacterium | reverse complement strand
TACAGCTTCAGAAAGCGGGATTTTCTTCCCACAATATAGAAGTAGCCCTCTTCGTCAAACTGCGCCAGGTCGCCTGTGGCCAATATGCCTCCTCGCTCGTCCCCTCTGGCCAGATCCTCCCGGCTGCCGGCATAGCCTAAGGAGACATTGGGGCCCTGATAGTACAGCTCGCCGGTCCTTCCCGGCTCTGAAACCAGCCGGCCCCCTTCATCCTCCAGCCAAAGGCGTCCCCCCGGAATGGCAATCCCAAGGCTTCCCGGCTTCTCCAGGCTCCTGTCCGGCGGAAGATAGGCCATTCTGGCCGTGGCCTCTGTCTGGCCGTACATAATATAAAAACGCACCCCCTGCTCTCTGGCCCAGGCGGCAGCCTTTCGCTGAAGCCCCTCCGAGAGCTTGCCGCCGGCCTGTGTCATCACCCGGACGGTTTTGCTGGGATGCGCAAAAAAATGCAGACGGTCCAACAGCTGGTAGGTATAGGGCACTCCGGACAGGCTGGTGGCCTCCCTTCGGCCCGCAAGCTGCCAAAAGCTGTCCTGCAAAACGCTGTCCTCTGTCAGGATCACAGAGGCTCCCGCCAGCAGATGGCTGTGGATTATTGACAGCCCGTAGGTATAATACATGGGCAGGGAAGTAATCGCCCGCTCCTCCTCCCCAATCTCCAGATACTGGCAGATGGAGGCTGCATTGGATATAAGATTCTCCCGGCTGAGCCGAACCAGCTTGGGACTTCCGGTACTGCCCGACGTGGTCAGAAGCAGCGCCAGCTGCTCATGGATTCCCTCATGGGTCAAAGCCGCTGCCCCCTTCGTATCCTGAACCGAGGCTTCCCGGAAGGGCCCTCCTGGGGCCACCAGCAGATAGTCCTCATATTGGAAGCGCTCCGCTCCCTCCCATTCCTCCCGCCATTCCTCCCAGAGCTCCTTTGGGATCCAGAACAGCTGCGGCCGGTAGCTTTCATACAGTGTCTCCAGCTGCTTACGGTTCATCTTGGGATCCAGCAGCAGCGGCACGGAGCCCTGATCCAGGATCCCCAGGTAACCGACTGCGGAAGCAATCGAGTTCCTGCTAAAGCAGAACACCAGCTTTTTTCCCGCAAGCTGCGCCTCCATCTGTCTTATGGCCTCTGCAAGCTCCCCGTAGCTCATCTCCCGGTCTATCGTATAAAATGCTGTCTTCGTTTTGGTTTTTTGATGAATTGAAAAAATCATGATCTCCCTCAGCCGTCCTAGGCCTGCATGTCAACGCCCAGCTTCTCCAGAATCGCAATCCCCTTGCTGTAGGTGGAAAAGGAGGTGATATCCAGCACCTCAAAGGCCACGTCAAAGGCCTCCTCCAGATCCACGATCATGTCCATATGCCGCACAGAGTCCCATTTTTTATAATTGTTGTAAACCATAACCGCATCGTCAAAATCCGCCTCATCGGCTCCCAGATTGACCTTTAATATTTTATGGTAACGCTCTAAATTCGTCATGTTGATTCTCCTTTTTCTTGAAAAATACTACTTGCGAAAGCCTTCCGAATAGAGTACCATAGCCTTAGAATCCGGCTCATGATACAAAACCGCCCAGGAAAGGAGCACCTATGCACACATCCCCCTCACACCTCACAACCGCTGATCTTTTGTCCATACTGCCCCACCGGCCGCCTATGCTGTTGGTGGATGAGGTCTCTGACCTGATTTGCGGCCAGAGGGCCTCTGCCCGGGTGTACATCCGTCCGGACTGGGAGGTGTTTACCGGTCATTTTCCGGATCGTCCGGTTCTTCCCGGCATCTATATCACTGAGTGCATGGCCCAGGCCGCAGGCGCCATGCTTCTGGCTGCACCTGACAACAGGGGCTGTCTTCCGCTTCTATTCGAGGTCAGCCGCATGCGCTTTCTGCATCCGGTTCTCCCGGGGGATACCCTGTGTACCCAGGCAGCCCTCTCGGAGGCTGCCGGAGGCATGTATGTCTGCACGGCTGCCTCCTATGTAGGGGAACGCTGCGTAGCCAGGGGCCGGCTCACTCTTGCCCTGAAGCACCCTTAGAGCCCTTTGCAGGCATTGCGGTAAATCTGATACAGATCCTCCTCAAGAAGCTCCCTGGCATGTCCCACTGTCTGCTGCCCCTTTCGGCTGCAGCCAAAGGCCAGCTCATGCAGCACCTCGTCCGACACGGTGCCGGCGGCGCTTTCTGCGGCCGCAGCCCCCGCAGCTCCTGGGGCAGAATTCTCACCCGCCGCCTGGGCAATGGCATCCTCCAGGCATACCGGCAGGGACAGGCTCTCAAAAAATCTCCTGGTCTTTTCAATGGCCCTCTGAACTGCTGCCTCCCCCTCTTCCTCAATTCCCCAGACATGCTTCGCATATTTCTCAAAACGTCTCTGATTCTGTGGATACACATAGGATGCCCAGGCCGGCCACACTGCCGTCAGGGATGCGCCATGGGTCACGCCGAACCTGGCTGACAGCTCATGGCCCAGCGCATGGCAGGCCCAGTCCCCCTGGCCTCCCAGTCCGGTCAGCCCGCTGTGGGAGAGGCTCCCGGCCCACATCAGCTCACTTAAGGCATCCAGATCCTCCGGGTCCTTCATAAGCTTTCCTGCCTGCTCCACCACGGTCCTAAGAAGGGCCTCAGCCAGGGCATCTGTCAGTGCATTGTCCTCCCGGCCCAGATACCGCTCCATGGTGTGCATCATGATGTCCGCAATGCCGCAGCATTTCTGGTAATAGGGAACGGAAATTGTCAGCGCCGGGTTCATAATGGCAAAGGCTGGGCGGTTCAGCTCTGTGGTCAGCCCCTGCTTGCGCCCCAGCTCCTCATTGGTCAGCACTGCCGAATTGCTCAGCTCGCTCCCCGCAGCCGCAATGGTCAGCACCACACCGATGGGCAGGCTTTCCTTCAGCCGTTCCTTCCCGGTCCAGATATCCCAGATCTCCTTCTTGGGGTTGGCCGCCCCATGGGCAATGGCCTTGGCCGTGTCAATGGCGCTGCCTCCGCCGATGCCCACCACCAGGTCTGCGCCAAACTCCAAGGCACGGGCAATCCCCTCCCGCACATGGGACACCGTGGGGTTGGGCCTCACGCCGCCAAAGAGCAGGTAAGCGATCCCCCCATCCTCCAGCGCTTCCGTAATCCGGTCCAGCAGACCGCTCTCCCTGGCAGACCGGCCGCCGTACACCAGCATGGCCTTATGGCTGCCGCAATTCTTCACGCACCGGGCAATCCGGCATTCTGTGTCCGCTCCAAACAGCACCTCTGTGGGGCTGCAATAGGTAAAGCTATTCATACTCTCTCCTCCTCAAACGATTGGTTTCCTGCTTCCGCTACTCATCATTATACCCCAACCTGCGCCCAAAAAACAGTACATTTTTTGTCATGGTGTCCGCCATCCGGATGGAAGCATAAAAAGACAGCCCTTCCCGGCAATGCCATTCATGACACTGCCGGAAGGGCTGTCTCCTGCTTCTTTCGGTGATGCTCTATAAGGTCAGATCCACATGCTGGATTGTCCCCACCTCCCCGGTTTCCTTCAGGTACAGGCCGGTCCTGCGGATTATGCCGTCGGTGTGGTTATCCTCCGCCCGGTTCAGGGAGAATTCCGTCTCCGTGCTGCCCAGGTAGATGGCTCCCACATTGGCCTGCCGAAGGTCCATCAGAATGTCCTTCCCGTTCTCGTCCTTGGTCCAGACCTTCAGATCCTTGAAAATACTGTCATTCTCGTCAATCCAGCCATTGCCGTCCTCATCATAGGCCGCCAGGTCCCGGAAGCCGTCCCCGGACCGGGTGCCGAAGAGCTCAGAGCCGTCGTTGATCCTGCCGTCCTTATTTTTGTCAAGGGCCAGAAATCCGCTGCCCTTCCCTGCAAAGGATATGCTCTCCTCCTTGCCGTCGCTGTCAATGTCAAACAGGAACTTCTGGTCACTGACAGAAGCCACATTGGTGTTCAGGTTGATTACCAAGGGATCGGTAACAATATAATCTTCCTGGGTAATCTTGTCATACCGGGCCGCAAAGGCGCGGGACATCTCCACCGTCACGCCGAAATTCAGTTCCCGGCCGTCCGCAGTTTTCACAACTCCATTGGCCTGAAAGGCTGTGTGCTCCGTCTCTGCCACAAAGGCGCTGGACACCGTGGTCTTCACCCATTTCGTACCGCCCCCAGAGGCTCCGGCGCCTCCGCTGACGTCAATTACACTTCCGCCCCTCATCCATGACACGGTACTGCCGGCAGAGTAACGGCTGTTATACGCCTTCTTCAGCTGCATCAGCTCTGCGGAAGCATTGCTCTTCCCCTTCTGGACATTGCCCATGGCCTCAAACATCTTCTTGAGCATCTCCAGCTTCATCTTGTATTGGTCCGAAACCTCCGGCACCCCGCCGTTTTTCCGAGTCCGTCCGGACTGCTGCAGATGCCGGGCCAGGCTCCTGGCCTGCCGCTCCTTCTGCTCCTTTGCAGTCTCCTCCTGGATGCGCTCCTCCTCATCCTTCAGCTGCCGGGCCAGGTCCGTGCCCTCCTTCGACAGCTCCAGCTTGGCTGCCTGCTCCTGGGTCTGGACAATGGACGCCGAGCTCACCTGCTCCTGACGGGTAAGGCTGTGTGCGGCATGCATGCCCACTGCACTTGATTCGATTTTCATTTTGCATTCCTCCTTGATCTGAAAAACCTGCAATTCCCTTTGCACTCTGTTATATGTATATATCGGCAGTTTTCAGACCAAAAATAATGCTGTTCACCCTTGATTTATTTTCCGGAATTGATGGGGCGTCATCCCGGTGCGCTTTTTGAACATCCCGATAAAATGGCTGGGCTCCTCAAAGCCCACCATGCCGGCAATCTGCTGAACCTCCATCCGCTCCTTTGCCAGCAGCAGCTCCTTTGCCCTGGAGATCCGGTAATTGGTCAGGTATTCGTAGGTGGAGCAGCCCAGGAAGCGGGAAAACAGCCGTGACAGGTACTGAGGCGTCACATAGGCCTGCCCTGACAGCTCCTGCACGGTCAGCCTGGTTCCATAAGAGCTTTTGATCTCCCGGATGGCCGGGGCCACATACCGGACATACAGCGGGTCATGGGCAAAGTCGTCGTCATAGACCCCCTCCACAAATTCCATCAGCAGCCGGTAGCACTCCACGGACAGGGCTTTGGTGGCAGCCGGGGCCTCCTGGCAGGCGGCAATGATTCCCTCCAGGATAGCTGCCGCCCGTCCCGCCTGGGCTCCCTTCAGGAGGATCACCGGCCGGTTGCCCAGCATGTCCCCAATATGGCTCTCCATGCTTCCGGCAAAGGTCAGGAAGCTTGTTGTCCATTTTTCTGATATTTTACCATAGGAGTGGCTGATAAAGGGAGCAATTAATATGCCCTCCCCCTCATTCAGGAGACGGGTCTTCCCCTGTATCTCAATCCGGCCGCAGCCCTCTTCTGTCTGAAGATAGTGGTAGCCCGGATAGCCCTGGGGGCGGATGATCCGCTCCTGCTCCCAGCGGTTCCCCACGCTGTCAAAGATAAAGGGCTCTTTTGCCTTGGTGGTCTGATAGTAAATGGGCATTTTTATCACCTGTTTCGAAATGTTATATTATTTAGTTTAACATATCTTACTTTTTTATGTCTATATGCTGTATGATAATTAATATTTAATTTTAGAAGGGATGATCTATCATGAAAGCTGCATTCAAACGAATTCTTTATGGCGGGGATTACAACCCCAACCAGTGGCCCAGAGAGATCTGGAACCAGGATATGGCCTATTTCAAGGATGCCCGCATCAACAGTGCAACCATCAATGTATTTTCCTGGGCCAAGATACAGCCCGGGGAGGAAGAATATTATTTTGACGAGCTGGACGAGATCGTGGACATGCTGAGCCGGGAAAATTATGACATCGTCCTGGCAACCTCCACTGCCGCCCTGCCGGCCTGGATGTTCCAAAAATACCCGGAAGTGGCAAGGGTTGACTACCAGGGACGCAGGCATACCTTCGGAAAGAGACACAATGCCTGCCCAAACTCTGCCGTTTATCAGAAATACGCCTCTGCCCTGGTGGAGCAGCTGGCCAAACGCTACGGCAGCAACAGGCATATTTCCTGCTGGCATATAAACAACGAATACGGCGGGGAATGCTTCTGTGAGAATTGCGCCAAGGCCTTCCGTGTCTGGCTGAAAAAGAAGTACCATACCATAGATGCATTGAATGCTGCCTGGAACCTGGAATTCTGGGGGCACAGCGTCTACAGCTGGGACGAGGTGGTTCCCCCCAACGCCCTGGGAGACGGCATGGAATTTGGCCCTGAGGACAGGCTGGCCACTGCCTTTGCAGGCCTGTCTGTGGATTACCGCCGGTTTATGTCCGACAGCCTTCTTGAAAACTACAAAATGGAGCGGGACATCATCCGCCGGTTTGATCCCGATACCCTGATCACCACCAACCTGATGGGCACCTATAAGGGGCTGGACTATTTCAAATGGGCAAAGGAGATGGACATTGTCTCCTGGGACTGCTATCCCAGCTACAATACCCCCTGGAGCTACACGGCCATGTGCCACGACCTGATGCGGGGCTTAAAGGACGCTCCCTTCATGCTGATGGAGCAGACCCCCAGCCAGCAGAACTGGCAGCCCTACAATTCCCTGAAAAGGCCGGGACAGATGCGTGCCCAGAGCTACCAGACCCTGGCCCACGGGGCGGACACCATCCAGTTTTTCCAGCTCCGCAGGAGCAGGGGCGGCTGCGAGAAATTCCACGGGGCTGTCATTGCCCATGCAGGCACCAGGGATACCAGGGTATTTCGCGAGGTGCGGCAGCTGGGGGAGGAGCTAGCGGGCCTTTCCGCACACATCCAGGGCTCTGTCAATGAGGCGGAGGTTGGCATTGTCTTTGACTGGGACAACTACTGGGCCCTGGAATACACCAGCGGCCCCAGCTGCAGCCTCAGCTATGTGGATCAGCTCCACCAATATTACCGGTATTTCTATGACAAAAACATCAGCGTTCATATGATTCCCTTTGACGCTGATTTTGGCAGATATCGGATGGTGGTTGCGCCTGTACTGTATATGGTAAAGGAGGGGATGCAGGAAGCCTTGGAGGAATTTGTGAAACAGGGCGGCGTGCTGATTACCACCTTCATGAGCGGAATTGTAGACCAGTCCGACAATGTCCATCTGGGGGGCTATCCCGGACCCTTGCGGAATCTGGCCGGCCTTTGGGTGGAGGAGATCGACGCCCTGGCCCCGGAACAGTCCAACACCGTTGTCTTTTCGGATGGAACCGAAGCCTCCTGCCGGATGCTGTGCGACCTGATGCATCTGGAGGGCGCCCAGTGCCTGGCCAGCTACAAGTCAGATTTTTATGCCAATACGCCCGCTGTGACCAGGCACCCCTTCGGTGATGGCGCGGTGTACTACCTGGGCACTGCCCTGGAACCTGCTGGAATTGCAAAGGTTCTTGACATGGCTGTCTCGGATGCCGGCGTCACCCCGGTGATTGCAGAGGCCACTCAGCTGGAGATTGCCTGCCGCTGGGCCGGGGACTGCACTTATTATTTTATTATCAATTTTAAGGAGGAGGCCCAGGCCGTTCCCGCCTGCTTTGCTGGGCAGACGGATCTCCTTACCGGAAAGACGGTGGAAGCAGGGGAGCAGATGGCAAAATATGAGGTAAAAATTGTCAAACTCCCCAGTGGCTGTATTCTTTTTTAGATATTCTTCATACAAGTACCTTGGAAAGAAAATCCTGAAGCCTTGGGTTCTTGGGGGCGCCGAAGAATTCTGCCGGGGGAGCGCTCTCTAAGATCTTCCCCTCATCAATAAACAGCACCTTGTTGGCCACCTCCTTGGCAAAGCCCATCTCATGGGTCACAATGATCATGGTCATGCCCTCCTTGGCCAGGGCCTTCATCAGATCCAGCACCTCCCCCACCATTTCCGGATCCAGGGCGCTGGTGGGCTCGTCAAACAGGATCACGTCCGGATTCATGGCCAGGGAGCGCACAATGGCTACCCGCTGCTTCTGGCCTCCGGACAGGGTGGAGGGATATACGTCCGCCTTGTCCTCCAGCCCGATACGCTTTAACAGAGACAGGGCGTTCTCATAGGCCTCCTGCCGGATCCTGGCCTTGGTGGTGGAAATGGCTGCCGGCTTCTGCTTCTTATCCGCCCCCCGGAAGAGGTTGGTGACAGGAAGCCAGCGGTTGTGCCGTTTTGCCCTCCGCAGATCCTGGCATTGGACATAAACCGGAGCCAGCATAATATTCTGTATCACGGTCTTGTTGGCAAACAGGTTGAAATGCTGGAACACCATCCCCATATGCCGCCGGTGGACATTGATATCCACCCGCATGTCCGCAATATCCACGCCGTTGAAGATAATCTGCCCGCCTGTGGGGTCCTCCATACAGTTAAGGCACCGTAAGAAGGTGCTTTTCCCGGAGCCGGAGGGTCCGACCACCACAACAATGTCTCCCTTGTCAATGGTTACGTCAATGCCCTTAAGGACCTGATTCTCTCCAAAATGCTTTTCCAGATTAATGACTTCTATCACTTTTCCTCAGGCTCCTTTCCATAAACTTGATCCCTGCGCTGATGAGCAGCACCAGCACAATATAAATGACTGCCATTACCAGGTAAGGAACCATGAATTCGTAGGTATTGCTGCCGATATAATTGAAGGCCACATACAGATCCGCCGCCCCCACGAAGCTCACCACAGAAGTCTCCTTAATCAGTGCGATAAATTCATTGCCCAGGGTGGGCAGGATATTCTTCACGGCCTGGGGAATCACGATCTTTATCATGGTGGTGGCAAAGCTTAAGCCCACTGCCCGGCCGCCCTCCATCTGGCCGGGATCTACGGAAAGGATACCGCTGCGCATGATCTCCGATATGTAGGCACCGCTGTTCAGCCCAAATACCATAATAGACACCTGCAGCCCCGTCATGTTGGTCCCCAGCATGGGCAGCAGTACATAGTAAAATACCAGCAGCTGCACCACAATGGGGGTACCTCGAAACAGCCCCACGTAAAAGCTGCAGATACCGTTTAAGATCCGGGGCAGCCGCTTGTACTTGGGGATTACCCGCACCGTGGCGATGAGGGTCCCGATCAGAATTCCGATGATCAGGCCCGCCACCGCAATCAGCACGGTATTCTTCAGCCCTTCCAGCACTCTCACATAGCCGTTCTGGGCGATAAAGCTCTCAATAAACAGATCTACCTTCTGTGGAAAATTGCTCATGGATTGTTCCTCTACTGTATCCTACAGTACATTACTGTACTTTATTAATGGCTTCTGTGATGCATTTTGCCGGCGCGGAATCAATAATCACATAATTGATGTTGCCGTTGAGCATATCCTGCACGGCCAGAGAGCCGTTCTTGTAGCCCTTGGTCTCCACCGCAAAGCCGTCAAATCCAAATTCCGCGTCACCCTCGGAGTAGAACTGTCCGGTAGTACCTGTCTGCACGCCAACCTTTGTGCTGCTGTCCTTTTCCTTCAAAATGGCCTCCACGGCTGCCGCATCGCTGCAGGAATCAAATTCCGTGTTGTCGGAGAGCACCACCAGCTGCTGTGACGCATTGTAGTAGGACTTTGAAAAATCCACCTGCTCCTTACGGTCCTCCCGCACGGTAAGGCCCGCCATGGCAATGTCGCACTTCTGCTGTCCTACAGAAAGGCACACTGCGTCAAATTCCATATTCTGAATCACCAGCTCCTTGTCCAGGTACTCTGCCAGCTTAGCGGCAATCTCCATGTCAATGCCATAGTAGTTCTCCCCCTCCATGTACTCAAAGGGCTCAAATGCAGCATTGGTAGCTACCACCAGCTGATCCTTGCTTGGATCCAGCTCTGCGGAGCTGACTGCCACCGGAGTTCCGTCCCCGAAATAATGGTTGCAGATCTCGTCAAACTCGCCATTTCCTGTAATCTCATCAATAAATGCATTGACAGACTCCAGAAGCTCCGGCTGGGCCTTGTCCACCCCGAAGGCGTACTCTTCATCGGTCAGGGCAATGTCAATCACCTTGGCTGTCTTCTTGCCGCCATTGCCGCCCTCGCCGCTTCCGCAGCCTGCCAGCATGGCTGTTGTCATACCTGCCGCAAGCAGGATTGCTATTAGTTTCTTCATAATTAAATTCCTCCATTCCTTGTATATATCTTACATTATCTCTATAAGATTCAGCACAAAATATCATACTTGGTCACATCTATCGTGACACTCCCATCCGCCAGGAAGGAAATCCCATCTGCCGACGGATCGGTATATAACGTTGCAGAAAGCACATGCTCCCCGTCATTTACAAAAACCTCAACGCTGCAGGTATCCAGAATAAGACGCAGCCTGACCTGTCCGTCCTTACTGTTCACACGGCTGCGGCGCTGGTGGATAATGGCCCTGCGGCTTCCGGAAAACTTCCGGTCCACCTTCACAATGGACTCCCTGGGCCGGAAGCTCACGGACGTATGATAGATCTCATCCTGGGCAAACCAGACGGAAAACTTCTGGAACAGGTTGGAGGTATCTCCAGGCCGAACCGTAATCTCCATATCAATCCTCCGGCCGGAAATCCCCTCCAGCTTCATGCTTCCCGAAAATGTTACATTCTGATAGTGCACCTTCCCTCCCCAGAGCTGCTCCAGCTCCCGAAGAGGCCTTTGTACCAGGCGTCCGTTGACAATGGACAGCTCCCGGGGCAGGCTCATCTGACCAAACCACGGCTTTTCCGGCGAATGGAGGTTACAGGTATCCCAATTCTGCATCCAGCCTATCATCACCCTGCGTCCATCCGGCGTCAATATGGTCTGCGGGGCATAAAAATCAATCCCGTAATCAATGGCCTGATTCCGTTCCTCTGTAAAGGTCTGGCTCTCCTGGTCATAGGTTCCTATGATACAAAGCGTCCCGTTCCCATTGTGATATTCAAGATCCTGCGGAAGCATATCCATAGGGCTTGTCAGAAGCACCTGCTTTTCGTCCAGAGGGAAGAAGTCCGGGCATTCCCACATGGAACCAAAGCGGCCATTGTTTTCTATTAAAACCTTTTCAAACTTCCATTGGAACCCGTCCTGGCTGCTATACAGAAAAATCCTCCCGTCCCGCTCCGGCGTTCCGCCTGCTGCCACACAGCGCAGGGTACCGTCCAATGCCCTCCACATCTTGGGATCCCGAAACTCATGCTTGTTGCTTCCTTTTGGCATATCCTTCTCTGTAAGGATCGGGTTCCCCGGATATTTCTCGTAATCCCTTCCATCTCCCACAGCAAGGCACTGGGTCTGGATATCCCGCTCGATACCGTCGCTTCCGGTTCTGCGGAATACCCCGGTATACATCAAAAGCTGCCTGCCGTCCGCAAGCTCCACCGCGCTTCCGGAAAAGCAGCCTGCCCCGTCATACGCCGTATCCGGGGCCAGTGCAGCCGGCAGGTATGTCCAGTGCAGCAGATCCTCACTGACTGCATGGCCCCAGTGCATGGGGCCCCAGTGGGAATTGTAGGGATGGTACTGGTAGAACATATGGTATTTCCCCCTATAATAGGAAAATCCATTGGGATCGTTCATCCACCCCACCCGGGCAGCCAGATGGAACCCCGGACGTTCCTCCTTCGGAATTCTTTTTTCGTTAATCTCTTCATATTTTCGCGCATCACGCAGCGTCTGGCTCATAATCGGCAAATCCTCCTGTATCGTCTCCTCTATTTCTCCGTTGTGCATTCTCGGAAACTCCCATCGCCCAACGATTCCTGATTGTGTATGGCGCTTCCGAGAGCACTCATATAAACGTTATATGTATACCTGCATAATATACCACTTCATGCATAAAAATACAACATTAATTTAAAAAATGATTCAGATGTCACCACCTCCACAGGTTCCTGGGTTCCTCCGCAAGGGGTTCACGGGTCAGAAACAGCAGGAGGGATTCATGGGGCTTAAGTACTGTGGTATACCAGCTCTTCTTTTCTGACAGAGCCTCCCCGAATCTTCGCACATACCATTCCGGCTCTTCAAAAAACTCCCCGAACTCATAGGCAACCGTAAGGGGCCGGCCGGACGGGTTCATGGCGTACAGCAGCTTCCCCTGCTCCAATTCATGAAGCAGCACCAGCTCCGTGCGTTCCTCCTCCAGGCAGGGAAATCTCGGGCGCACCTTCTCCCCTGGCGTCAGGAAACGCAGCAGCTTCCTGCGTTCCTCCCCAATCTGGTGAACAGGATCCGAGGTTGTGACCATTCCGCCGGACAGGGCCTGAAGCAGGGCAAGGCTTTGTATCTCATGAGGCTTTAAAAATATCTCAAATTCCCGCAGCAGAACGGAATCCGGGTCATTCTGCCAGTAAACGTGGTTGAAATAATTATCAGCAGCCACCTCCCGAATCATATTGACAGGGCCATAGTCCTCTGCCCACTGTGCGCCCACATCCCCGGCAATCCGCATCCCGTCCGCAAACCCGATAAAGGGCAGGAAGGGGGCAATGCATCCCAGGAAATAGCTCTCCTCCCCAATGGCCTCCCGAATCATTCTCAGAGTATCGCGAAAGATTTCCACCGAGGTCCGGCTGCCGTCATAACGCTTCACCTTTGCTGTGTCATGCATATTCCACAGCATAAAATCTGTCTTGAACAGAGAGAATCCCCAGGCATGCAGCGTCTCAAAAACCTCCTTCAAATAAGCCATCGCCTCCGGATGGCTGGTGTCCAGCACATAATAATCGCTGTCCCGATTCCCCCATACCTTTGGCTCATTGTAGCTTTGGATCATGGTTACCGGCTTCCCGTCAAGGTCCCGCAGAATCCAGTCCGGATGCTCCGCAAAAAGCCTGGACCGATCTCCTACCATAAAGGGGCCGATCCAAATTCCCGGCTGAAAGCCCGCCTTAAGAATGATCCGGGCAGCCTCTTTGAGTCCCTCCGGAAATAAATGGCTGGGCAGCAGCCAGTCCCCCAGGCTCGGAGCATAGCCGGCATCAATCTGAATATACCGGAACGGAATCTTTTCCTTCTGAAATCCGTCCACATACTCCTCCAGAAGCTCCTGACTCAGGTTCTGGTACAGATAATACCAGCTGCACCAGTGAAAAGCAGGAGGCTGCCTGTGCCTGGCCCCCATGGCTGCCGCAATCCTCTTTGCACAGGCCGAAAGCCCTGCATCCAGGGAAGGCGCTTCTTTGAAAAAGAGAGACGGAAGCATTTCCTCCTCCCCTGCAGTCCCTTCCAGATTAAAGCCTCCCTGCAGACAGACGCTCCCCTCTGTAAAGGGCCCCCTTCGCCGGCTCAGATAGTAGCGGTTGACATACTTCCCATGCTCCAGCGCATAAACAAAAAATGCATGTCCGGGACAGTACAGGCCCACCAGACCGTTGGAGGTAAGGGGCTCCTCCCCAATATTCCTGGTTCCGGACGGGCCCTCCATGCCAAACCCCTGGAGGAAAGCACGGCCAGCCCCCTTCACCTCCCCATCTGCCATTGGTTCCACATCATGAATGCCGGAAAGCCCCAAAAGCCTGCAGCGAACCTCAATCTCCCCATCCTTTTTCAGAAACTGCAGCTGCAGCTCCCCCTGTTCCAACTGGTACCGGATAAAATCTTCTCCCTTTGTCACCCTCACCGGCGAGATAAGGCTGCCATCAATGGCCGGATAGGCATGGCAAAGCGCTACAGCGCCTCCAGTAATGTCCCAGCGCCCGTTTTCATACAGTCTGTAATCCAATTTTTCCATATATTCTCCTTTTTCCTCCATATATTCTCCTTTTTTCTTAAGACAGCATTCGTCTGAAAGATTCCCAAAAATCCAAATGAGACTGATACGCCTGGATAACGCTCAGTCTCATTTTCTTATTTCCTTCCGAAAATCATTATTTCACTGCTCCTGATGTTACGCCTTCTACGATATAGCGCTGCAGGAACAGATACAGAATCAGGATCGGCAGCATTGCCAGCAGCAGGGCTGCCAGAACCAGGCCGATATCTGTGGAATAGGTTCCATAGAATGCCTGGGTTGCAATCGGGATGGTATACAGCTCCTTCTTTGCCAGTACAAGACTGGGAAGGAGGTAGTCATTCCAGAATGCCATTGCATCAATGATGGCTACTGTTGCAATGGTAGGCTTCAGCAGCGGAAATACGATCTGCCAGAAGATCTGCCAGCGGGTACAGCCATCAATCGTGCCGGCCTCCTCCAGGGCAATCGGCACATTGGTATGAATGGCTCCATGGAACATGAATGTAGCCATGGATACCGAAAAGCCTACATGCATAAAGATCAAGGTTGCACGATGGCTCAGGATCCCCAGAACACCGCCGTACAGGGATACCAGCGGGATCATCAGTACCTGGAAGGGAATTACCATGGAAGCAATCATCAATCCGAAGAGGGCCCCGCATGCTTTCCACTTATTACGCACAATCACGAATGCAGCCATTGCAGACAACAGGATCGTGATGATTGTGGAAATGATGGTAATGATTGCAGAGTTGGCAAAGGATCTCCAGAAATCCATCTTCTCCATGGCCTCCGGAAAGTTATCCAGGGTAAAGCCATGGGCGCCAACCAGAGCCAGCGGGTCTGTTGTTATATCCGCTTTTGTCTTAAACACATTGATCAAAACCAATATGAAGGGGAAAATAAAGCAGACAAACAGTAAAATCAATACTATGATAAAAATAATATGCCGGATCTTCCGGGCCCGGGCAGCCTTTGCATTAATATCTTCCATTATGCTGACACCTCCGCTTTCTTACCAACATATACCTGCAGCATGCCGACGACTGCACAGACAATAAATAAAATCAGCGCCTCGGCCTGGCCGGTACCGTAATTCTTATACGTAAATGCCTGATTATACACATGCATAGCCGCCATCACAGAGCTTCCGAAAGGCTCGCCCTTTGTCAGGGACAGGTTCACATCGTATACCATAAAGCATCTTGTAATTGTCAGAAACATACATTGAACAAAGGAAGACACCATCAACGGTACGGAAATATGTATAATACTCTGCATATCCGTACAGCCGTCAATTCTTGCGGCCTCCAGAACATCTGCCGATACGCTCATAAAGCCTGCCACGTAGATCAGCATCATATATCCTGCATACTGCCAGACGGAAACAATGATCATACAGAACATGGCTCCCCCGCCGGTAGCCAGCCAGGAGGTGGATAAAAATCCAACGGAGAGGGACTCTCCCAGGGATACAAGGGCACGGTTAAATACAAACTTCCAGATATAACCAAGGACGATACCGCCGATCAGGTTCGGAATAAAGAAGCCTGCCCGGAAAAAATTCTGTCCCTTCACACCGCTTGTTACAAGGAATGCCAGGATAAACGCCACAATGTTCACCAGGATTACCGCAATGGCCGCATAGATCAGCGTCCTTCCCAACGCAGTCCAGAAGTCCGCATCCGCAAAGGTAGAGGCGTAATTGGCCAGGCCAACAAAGGGCTTGTTCCTGGATACGCCGTCCCAGCTCGTAAGGGTCAGGTACAGGCCGTAAATGAAGGGGATAATTACAACCGCTGCAAATGTAATGGTTGTCAGGCCGGCAAACATCATAAACTGTTTGATTTTATAAGATGTGCTATTTGTTTCCATAAACTCAGATAACCTCCTTCTGATTCCGTGCCGCCAAAGGCATGCCTCTGGCGGCACAGATGTCCTAGTGTTCTACAGGAGTTGTAGCCTTCCAGTATGCCTCGATCTCTGCTACCAGCCCTGCACGGTCTGTCTGGCCTGCCAGATACTTCTGCATGGATGCTCCCAGCTTGGCATAATGGTCATCCGGAGCATAGTCATAGTTGGGAACCAGCTTGCCGCCGTCAACGTAGGGTTTGATGGATTTTCCAAGGTCATTGGTGCAGTCTACGGTATTGTCCTTGAATGCTGCAACCATTCCGCAGGTGTCTGATACCAGAGTCTTTCCTTCATCAGAGGTATAGAACCACTCCAGGAAATCCATAGCTGCCTTGCGCTGCTCATCTGTGGTAAACTCGCTGTTGTCTATGTACCAGTACTTGGAGCCGCCTCCTACCAGACATCCGGTGTAGGCATCCGTCATATTCTGGGGAACCGGCATGATCCCGATCTCTCCGGTGTAATCATAGGTGATAAGGTCATTCCACTCCCAGCATCCGCCGAACTGGAAGGCAACCTCGCCCTCTGCCATCTTCTGATGCACCTGGTCATCCTCAACGGTGGCCGGGCTGGAAGCAAAGGTATTGTACTTCATCAGAGCGTCAAAGGTATCCATCAGAGAATTAAACTTCTCGTCACTGGCCAGATCTGCCGTCCCTGCATGAAGGGCATCGATAAATCCCTGGACATCCTCGCGCTGCTCATATACCTGCATCAGGTAATGGGCTCCAAGAGACCAGTCCGGCTTCAGGATCGCAGTGGGGGTCTCCATGCCGGCAGCCACCAGCTTGTCACAGAAGGCAGTGAAATCATCCAGCGTCTTGATGGATTCCGGATCAAAGTCCTCGCCGGTCACTTCCTTGATGGCATGGGCATTGTAGAGAATTCCGCGGGCTTCCACACAAACTGGAACTCCCAGCAGCTTGCCGTCTATACTGATATTGTAATCAGAATTCTTGGTCCACTCTGCTCCGCTCAAATCATAGCCATACTCCTTGCCCAGGCTGTAGATATCCTTGGCATCTGTCATATTCAAGGTGTAGGGCTCCTTGGCAGCATACTTCTGGGCCAGATGTGCCGCTACCGTATCCTGTGAATAATATACCTCAATGTTCACGCCGTTGGCCTTGGAATATTCCTCGGCTGCCGCTTCCATAAACTCCTGGATCTCGGACTTGGAGTTAAAGATCGTGAAGGAAACCCCATCGCCGGAACCCCCATTACCGGAGCCCCCATTGCCGGAACCGCCGTCACCGGAACCACCGTCGCCGGATCCGCCTCCGCAGGCTGCCGCAGAGAGCGCCATAACTGTTGCAAGTACTGCTGCAAGTAACTTCCTCTTCATTTCATATTCTCCTCTCTTAATTCGCCACTTGTTATATGAAGCCTTGAAAGCTTTTTTAACCTGCCATTCTATGTCACAGCGCTAGCAACCTTGACATAGCATCACATGTCAACAGGCATCGGAAACTTCATAAACACATTATAATACCGATATGTCAATATGTCAACCGTTTGATATATTTTTTTATTTACATTGTCTATTTTCACGAGAATCTGGTGGTTTTCCCGTACAATCCTTTATTTATTCAGACAATTTCAGCGATTTTTGGCGCTTTTTCTGTATGTCAATGGTTTAACATCTGTTTCCGCAATTTCCTGTTGCATATGATACATTTATTTGTTACAATGAATATTAATACTTATGATCATCATAACATTGTTCTGCGGCTTGACCTGCCGCATTATTATAGAAAGAAGGTGATTTTTATGTTTGACCGTTTTTTCAATGACCAGAACCCCCTATGGACCGGGATGAGCCGTATTTTTGATGTCTTTATCCTGAATATCCTCTGGCTTTTATGCTGTATGCCCGTTTTCACCATTGGGCCCTCCACCACGGCCTTTTTCTATGCCATGATCAACCTTGTGCGGGGGGAAGAGAATTCTGTGCCCCGGGATTTTTTCCGTTCCTTTCGGCAGAATTTTAAGCAGGCAATACTTTTAGGAATCCCTCTCACAGCCATCGGCGCATTCCTTGCCGTGGATGTTGCCATGAGCCACCGGGCAGGAACCGGCATTTACACCTTTTTTATGGTATTTTTTGCCGTTATGTTCCTGCTGTGGGCCTTTATCACGCTGTACATCTTTCCCCTGCTGGCAAAATTCGAAAAAAACAGCAGGGATCTTGTAGTCTGGGCCTTCCTCCTCTCCATCCGGCATCTTCCCAAAACGCTCCTGATGCTTTTGATGCTGGTTGTGGGCCTGTGGCTCTGCCATATTCTGCCTGGCTTGATTTTTATTGTTTTTGGCCTGGTGGGACAGTTCCAGTCTATCCTGATTGCTTCTATTCTAAAGTCCCAGCTCCCGGATATCCACAGAGATACAGAAATGTCCCCTCTCTCCTTTGCAGATGAGGAGGAAAAGGAAAGGAAGCCCTAATGAAAAAAAACAAACATAAATCACGCTGGCGC
>CAJUQB010000077.1:10247-22758 GCA_910588285.1 uncultured Lachnospiraceae bacterium | reverse complement strand
CGGCTGGAACAGCCGGCAGAAAAAGTTGCCACACGGAATATGTTTTATGATGAGCGTGGGCGTCATGTGAGGACAAAGAAAGAGATTCTTGACGAAGATGGAAATATCCGCAAAGGCTGTAAAATCATCAAAAAGGGCGAAGTGTATGAGCGTAAGATTTTTACTATTAAAGATGAGAGTTTCAAGCAGGAATCCTTTTTAGATGAGATAAAAGTGTTTTGTACGGATTTAATCAATCAAATGGTGCTTGATGATAAGGACAGGCTCAGTATTTTCGATAAAAACGGTCCGTACCTTGCAACAAAGAAGGTTGGTAAAAATAATCCGAAAGCGGAGGAAATCAAAGCAGACAATGAAATCCGCATGGAATGGAACAGAACTGTTGACCGTGCGATTGTAAGCGGCGTATCAGATGCGGAGATTGTGGAACTTAAAAAGGCGGAAATCACGGAAAAAGTTAAGGAATCCGTTGAACAGAACGGACATAAGCCGGAGCTGTTCGGGGAGATTGTCAAAGCGGCGATTCTGTTATTGGAACTCCTGATTGCTAAAGCCATGCAGAAGATGATAGATATAGCGGAGAAAGTGATCGGTATTGATGTCAGTGTTGTTAAGGAAACATCAAAAGAAATAGACAGCCGTATTCGTACAGGAGATAATCTGATAGTTCAGCCGGAAAGGAAGAAGATACCATTTCCCGTAAATCCGAATCGGAAACTTGATATGAAAAAGCATACAGAGCATTCAGAAGTTGATTCCACAGAGAAAGAAAGCATTATTAAACAGATAAAGGCAGAGCAAAAGCCAGTTTCGATTGAAACCGGGCAGACAGCAGAAAGACCGCCGCAGCCAAAACCGTCCGTTCTTGCAAGTAAATATCCCCGCCTGAAAGAGATTGAGGGTAGGCTGAAAGACCAAAACAGGGTAATTTTGGGGCGTGAGAAAGGAAGGGATATGCTGAAAAAGGAACTGTCCGAATGTGCAGGTATCTTCAAAGGCGGCAGACGTAAGGAATTACAGCAGGAGATTGATAGTCTTGACTTCCAGATTTCTAATATGAAAAAGAGACTTTCTTCTATTGTCAAGGAATACAATTTTGACTCTGTACAGGCATTCTATAAGGAACTTAATGCGGCCAAGAGGGAGAATCAGGATTATGAAACAGCTTGTGCAGAGTATGAGAAAAATTACGGAGAAAAGGTGGTGGATATGCGGAGCGTCAGGAATAGACTCAGAAAAAAAGAGCAGGACATAAAGATAAGGGAAGCAGGCAGGGGGCATCAGGCAAGACAGAAAGATAAAGGAGCGAGGTAGCAAAGGAGACAGATAGCAATTGTTATCTATCTTCTTATTTTTTGAGGAACTTACTAAGTAAAATTTGTACAGTAAAAAATGGAGGTTGAAAAGATTATGGCAGACAAAACAATTATTCTTGGATATATGAGAGTTTCTTCCCGTGATCAAAATGAGGACAGGCAAAGGATTGCACTGAAGGAAATGGGGGTGTTGGAGGCAAATATTTATGTTGATAAGCAATCAGGCAAGGACTTTGAGAGAAAACAGTACAAGCGGATGCTGAGAAGGCTTAAGCCAGGCATGGTGCTGTATATCAAATCCATTGACAGACTTGGCAGAAATTATCAGGAACTCATGGAACAGTGGCGAATCATCACAAAGGAAAAAGGAGCGGACATTGTTGTGATTGATATGCCGATTCTTGATACAAGAAGAGAAAAGAACCTGCTCGGCACATTTATTTCGGATCTGGTATTAACATTATTGAGCTATGTCAGTGAAAATGAAAGAGTGTGCATTAAGCAGCGGCAGGCTGAAGGGATTGCGGCGGCAAAGGCAAAAGGCGTGAAGTTCGGAAGACCTGAAAAACCACTTCCGGATAATTTCAGCGAGTATTGTCAGATGTGCAGGGATGGAAAAATATTTGTATTAAAAGCCTCAAAGGAATGTGGTATGCCAGAAAGCACGTTTAGACAGAAAATGAAGAAAGCATTGGAAACAGACGAACAGTAGGTAGAAAAGCTGGATTGTTAAAGTATACTTTTATGAGAATGCCACATTTTTACGAAAAATACCGAAAAACCAACAAAGAAATCTTGATTTTACAAGGTTTTTGGCGTAAACTACTAATTGTGAAAATGTAGCAAATTCCATTCGCATAAAAGTATACTTTTGTGCGAATCGAGGAAAAACTTCGATGAATATTAGAAAAATGTGGTGTTAAAGACGATATCCCAGAGAGAAAGAGATAATGTGAATATGAGGAGGATGGGGACATGCCTAAAACTGATAAAGAAGGACGAGAATATATTGAACAGGACGGAAAGAGATATTATAGAGATTTTTTTGGAAATTGGAATGCTGAAACTGATATTTTTGGAAATGAAAAAGTAAATACTGATATTTTTGGAAACCCTAAAGTTGAAACTGATATTTTTGGCAATCAAAAAATAGAAACTGACTGGCTGGGCAATCCATATGTTGAACCAGAGAAGAAAGACGATTCTGGTTGCTATCTCACAACAGCGTGTATGAGAGCAAAGTCCGCTCGATTTGACGATAACTGTGAAGAACTCAGCATATTGAGAAAGTTTCGTGATACATATGTTAAAGATTATCATCCGGAAACAATACAGGAATATTATGAAAAAGCACCATTGATTGTAAAAAAAATAGGAGAGCAAGACGAGTCGCAGACTATTTATGTGAGGATGTATAGAGAACTTGTTATCGGTACTTTAAGTCTTATTAAAAAGGGAAGAAATGAGGAAGCATTTGACTTGTATAAAGAATATTGTGATTCTTTATACAACAAATATTGTATCGCATAGGGAGGTGAAGGAATGAATCGACCACCAGAAATTTCAAGAAGAGAGTTAGAAGAATCCGGAGAGATACTCAGAGAGAAAGAAAATATACAGGGTCAATCTGACCAAAATCAGAGACAGACGACAGATTGGGATTCTCTTAAGGATGTACCTTTCAGAGGAGATCAGGAAGAAGAAGCATCTTCTAAAGAGTACGCAGATGAGGAAGAGATGTGTATGTAAATGAGAAAAAGCATTACAGGTATTTCAAATGCAAAAATGCAGGATTTAAATCATGTAAAGCAGATAGAGAGGACATTCACAATATATAGCACTTTTGACGGATTTCAATATTATAAGGATAAACTTCTTTTTCAAGAACGTTGCATTTATGAAGATCTTAAGACTGGGATTTTGTCATTTAGTGAAAAAATAGATATATCACCATGTGAAAAAAAGGTTGAAATTGAAAAAATATACAGATACGTGATGCTTGATACACCGATGATTTTTCATGTAGATAAATGCAATGTTTTTATGGATGGAAAGAAGATTTCTGTACGACCAAAATATAAAATGTCCTCAAGTATCTATAAAGATATCAAAGACGAGTGCTTATCGACAATAAACAAGATTAAGAACCTAGTAGAAAAAGAGAATGAATGGGGTATTTTGTTCGAAATTCACACATATTTGATAGACACAGTATTGTATCATGAAGGTGGTGGTGAGCATGATATAACAGGACCGTTTTTGAAAAATTCGGGAGTATGTGATGGTATTGCAAAAGCGGTAAAAAGCATTTGTGATTATGTTGCTTTCCCTTGTGTTGTGATAGAGGGTGAGGCGCAGAGGGCGGATGGAAAAATAGGAAGACATGCATGGAATGCGATTAAGATAGATGGGAAATGGAATTATTATGATTTTACTTTTGACATAACGCTAAATCAAAACAATCCGTGTAAAAGTATCAAATGTGTAGATTATTTTGGCTTGGATTACAGACGAATGAGCAATGACCATTTTTCTTGGAGTACAAAGTTGGATACAGATAATCAGCATGCTGATTATTTTGCCAAATTCAAGCTTGTTATTGCGTGTCAAGGTGAACTAGAGAATATGGTTTTCCGAGGAATGGAAGAAGGTAATCCTGATTTTGCATTTCGCATAGCCGAACATTGGAGGGAATTTGCCATTGGAGATTCTCTTGAAAAGTTAATTGATCTTGCTGTGAAAAAGTATAACCGAAGTTATCGGTATACATATATCTTTAATGAGAAACAAAGGACGGGATATGTCCATATTACATAAATGCTGTTGTGGCGGGGAGGAGATTCCAATGTCTTTGACTCATGAAATTGTATATGGTGGGCTGGTTGAGAGTAATAGTCCTCCACAGGATGGCATTCACGATTGTCTCCAAATTTCTGGAAAGTTTAATGGACAAAAAGCTAAATTTGGTATAAATGAGGAGATATTAAGTAAACATTTGCTTCTCGTAGGCGGAACTGGAAGTGGAAAGACGAACCTTTTCTACCATATTGTAAAACAATTAAAGAAAAATCTTAACAAAGATGACGTAATGCTGATTTTTGATAGTAAAGGGGATTTTCACAAGAAATTTTTTGAATCGGGAGATGTAGTAATAGGAAATTCTAAGACCTATAGAAAGATATCGGCCAAGTGGAATTTGTACGATGAAATCACTGCTGATGGAAGGGATAGAATCTCTATAGCCCAAAACACACAGGAGATTTGTAAGTCACTGTTTGCAGAAAGAAGTGAAAAAAATAACAGTAACCCATTCTTTCCCAATGCTGCGCGTGATTTATTGGCTTCAATCATTATATCTTTGGTCAGGGAGGGTGTGCCGTTCAGCAATAAGGATTTGAAAGATTTATTGGATTCGACTCCGATAGATGAAATACGCTCAATGGTGGGAAGCCATAGTGACCTGGCTTCTGTTGCGGCATATATCGGGGGAAAATCAGGAACTCAGGCACAAGGCGTGATGTCTGAGGTATACTCGGTTACAAGGGATATATTTACAGGTGTTTTCTCCGATGTAGGAGACTTTTCCATGCGAAAGTTTATTCGAGGAAAAGGAGGCCATACGGCATTTTTGGAATATGATCTTGCAATAGGCGATGTGTTATCTCCAATCTATACATTGTTATTTGACCTTGCATTGAAAGAAGCACTTGGCAGAACGGCTACTCAAGGCAACGTATACCTGATTGCTGATGAATTAAAGCTTTTGCCTAATCTGCGGCATTTGGAAGACGGAATAAATTTTGGTCGAAGTCTGGGTGTAAAGATATTGGCGGGGCTTCAAGGAATAGACCAGTTGAATGCAAACTATGAGAACGAGGCAAAGGCGCACAATGCTGTTGCGGGTTTTAGCTCAGTATTTGCATTTCAGTCAAATGACTATAACACGAGAGAGTACGTCAGCAGGCTATTTGGAAAAAACATGATTCTTGAGACATTTCCGGAGGCGAATGGCAGCAGGCATTATGAAAAACGGGAAGGCTTTGTAGTAGAGGATTGGGATTTGATTGGTTTGGATATAGGCGAGGCTGTTGTTGGATTACCAAACATTCCGCCATTTAAATTCAAATTTGATTTGTTTCATGGGTAGGTGAGATATGGGTTTATTAGGTGACGCATTTCATGTAATGGGTGGTGTTACAAGGGCTGCTTATGGTGTATCCATGTGGACTGGTAATTCCATATATACTGCATTACAAAATGCCAGGACAAAAAAAGAAATCAGACAGATATGTGATCATGCATCAGAGGCGAATTTTCAGAATCGCTCTGTGATGATTATGCCAAATGAAAATAAGCAGCAGTTATTGCTGGTAACATCTGATCCAAGCGATAATGACATATATGACTATGACACAAAGAGCCAAACCCCTGCTCTGGATTTTATCTGGGGTGAAAACGATTATCCTGAAGGAGAGATTGTTTCCGGAGGAGAAGTTCGCACAAGAATGGAGGCGTTAATTCCTTTTGTGCATAAATCGCAGCAGGAGGGGATTCCTCTTATAGCATTACATAGCGGTAATCGAGATATCGGTGCTATGATAAGAGAGCATAGTGTTGATGCGGAATTTATAGATAGAACAAATACTTATTATGATGTATTCCGTGGAATGCCGGTGGATGATATTGCATATCTCTTATACGAAACAATGCCGAATGATGATTCCAATCCGAGTTCGGAGTCACTGTTGAGGGCATTGATAGAGGTTGTGCTTCATAAAGAGGGAACAGTTACGATTCAGAATCTAGCCGTTTTTCCTATATTAAAATTAAAAGATGAACTGGATAAGCTATTAAAGGATGGGGAAATCACGACAATTGAACATAGAGAAATAGATAGATATTATATGGCGGGTTCATCGGAAACAGATGCCGTTAGAATTTTTTTGAACAAACTGAATCGTCAGGCTGAAGGAATATATGGGAGACCGACTGGCAGAAAAAGCAATATAAAAAGAATGCTCAATCAGAAAGGAGTAATCTCTATTGATGTGGGAGGGGTCAATAATGAACTTATTGGTGAATTGGTTATTAACCACTTGATGTTACTCCAAGCGCAGGGAAAGGAATTCTCGATTTTGCTCGATGATGTTCCAATATCCAGGTTTTTGAAAATAAGGGATTTATTGAGGGGAAGGACATACGCGATAAGTCAGAAGGATTTTATATCATCGTTGTACGGAGGAGATATCCATGGAGATGAATTGTTTGCAGAACTTACCGGAAATGTTGCAAAGATAGTGTTGTTTCGTCATTCCGCCGGTACTTCTTGTCAAAAGTGGTCAGATTTTATGGGAAAGTATAAAAAAATCAGGATACGATACAACATATCACAGAATAATTCATTTATGAATTCCAGTGATACCAGAGGAATTTCTGTCGATGAAACCGATGAACCCAGAGTAAGAGCAGAAACACTGGGTAAGCTGACTGGTTCGCTGGCATGTGTATATAGTACAAATGGGATATTATTTGCTGAGGTGTAAATAGATGGAGGTAAACTGATGGAGGAACAAAAAAGTAATACATTCGATAAAGACAGAACATCTTTTGGCACAGATGGTTCTGTAAATGAGTATTGTATAGATAAATCAGAAATTCAAAACATTGTTGACAAAAATGGTGAAGAGAGCGCCAAACCTCTCGATTTTATAATGGATGAAGAGCGGGAAACGGAGAAAGAATCCAATCCAAAATTTGGTCTAGCCCTTGAAAAGATAGAACAGCATATTGAAGAACAGGCAGAAAGCTACAAAAAAATGGCAGCTGATGTCAGAGAGATGCATAAGCTTTACCATAATGAATTTGCTGGCAGGTTAAAATCTATGCAGGACGAATTGGAATGCTACCACGAGATAGACAGAGGCAGGGCTTTTGATGATGTTTTACGCGAGGTTGCGAGAATCTATTGTGATAATGAGGCGCTTTTGAACGTAGAAGTGGATGATAAAACAGCGAAACATATCAAATACCTTTTTATGGATATAAAACAGCTTTTAGAGAGCAATGGCGTTATGTTGCAGAAGAGTAAACCGGGGGATAAAAGGAACAGCAAGTTTTGTCAGATTGTAGAGCGAATAGAAACGGATAATTCTGAATTGCATGATACAGTCGTTTCCAGTAAAGGTACTGGTTTTTACACAGAGAAGAGACCCCTTATCAAGGAACTGGTTGATGTATATGTGTATAAAGAATCTGCTGTGGATAATTTGACTGAATAAAAAACGAGAGGAGAAATCAAAATGGCAAAAGTATACGGAATTGATCTTGGCACTACCTATTCAGTTATTGCTACTTTAAATGAAAACGGAATGCCGGAGGTAATTGAAAACTATGAGGAGGATTCCAGGACGCTTGCATCGGCAGTATATTTTCAGGAAAGCGGCGATCCTGTAGTGGGAGAAGCTGCAAAGGCACAAGCTGAAATTGAGCCTGAAAGAGTGGTTCAGTTTGTCAAACGGGAAATTGGAAAACCAGATGCAACAATAAGGAATTTTGATGGCGTTGCTTATGATCCAATTATGATTTCTTCTTTGATATTGAAGAGAATGAAGGAATATGCCGAGGAACAGGGAAACGATGAAGTAAAGGATGTCGTAATTACCTGTCCGGCATATTTCGGAAATGAGGAAAGAACTGCGACTAAACAGGCGGGTAAAATTGCGGGCCTGAACGTTCTTGATATCGTTAACGAGCCTACAGCGGCTGCACTTAATTATTGCTGCAGAGAATTTGGTGAAAACAGAAAAATTATGGTGTATGATCTTGGAGGCGGTACATTTGATATCACACTTTTTGATTTTAGTGTTGATGATGATGGCAAAGCAACCATAGATGTTATCGACTCAGGCGGCAATGACCGGCTGGGTGGTATTGATTGGGATGCCAGGTTATATGATTATATTGCGGAGCTGTACTGTGACGAAAATGGTTTGGCATTGGAGGATATAACACCGGAATTAAGAGCTGTCATTCAGCGCCAGGTGGAAGGAACAAAAAAGTTGCTTTCTAAGAAGGCTAATCACAGTATTAATATATCATATGATGGTGATGTTACCCGAATAGAGATTTCGGCAGATGCATTTAAGGAAAGGACACAGGATCTTGTCGAGATGACTATGGATTTTGTCAGGCAGATTCTTGAAAATAATTCACTGACTGCGGCAGATATTGATGTAGTTCTTCTTGTTGGAGGATCTACTAAAATGCCAATGATTCGTGAAGCTGTAGAAACTGTGTTTGCAGGAAAAGTAAGGATGGAAGACCCTGATCTAGCAGTGGCAAAAGGTGCGGCGTTGAAGGCTGCTCTCGAATGTGTAGAAAGAGTATTGGAAAAAAATCAAGATCAGAGTGGAGAAGAGGAGGATGAAGAAAGCGGTGGGTATGGAAGTGATGATGAGATGCCTGATTTCACGCAGGAGGAGGCCGAGCAACTTCGCAAAATAATTCCTCAGAAGGTGAGTACTGTTAGTGATAAATTGTCTCGTTCATTCGGTCCGGCTGTATGGGTTGATGAAGAACATTTTATGATTGATAATCTTCTCTTTGTGGGAGATGAGTCTCCGGCTGAAGCTACGGAGACTTATGGAACAGTGGTAGATAATCAGGTTGCAATAGATCTTAAAATATATGAAAACGTTGGAAAAGACCGGATTAATGATAAGCATGTAATGCCATCAATAGATGAGAATGGAAATGAGCAATATACAGATCCTGCATTGAAGGTAAAAAAATTGGGTGAGGTTAAACTGGAACTTCCAACAGGAACACCTAAAGGCTCTCCTATTAAAGTGTTTTTTCGGTGCAGTGCAATTGGCCTTGAGGTAAAGGCTACTAATCCGGATACCAACGAAACGGTAGAAACAGTTATTACATCTGAGAATACAAAGACGCAGGAAGAAATGAATGAAGCTATCAGACATGTTGCTTCACTCAAAACAAGCAGCGATTTTTAACAGAGGGAGTTAGAGATAAATGTCAGTTTCAGTAGGTATAGATTTAGGAACAACGTATTCGGCGGTTGCTTATGTTCCAGAAGGGGAAAACACCCCCAAAATAATTATGAATTCAGAGGGAAGAAAAATCACTCCCTCTGTAATTCAATTTATGAATGGAAATCTTATTTTTGGAAGTGAAGCCGAAAGTGCGTTTATTGCCGGAGAAGAAGGATGTGCTGCTACCTTTAAACGTAGTATGGGTAGTAATGATTCCTATTGCATAATTGATGGAAAATCTTATTCATCAACAGATTTATCTGCATTGTTATTAAGACATTTGAAAGAAGATGCGGAACGAGAATTGAATGATACTATCGACAGTGCTGTTATTACGGTTCCTGCTTATTTTTATTCCGCCGAACGAGAGGCAACAATTCGTGCTGCTGAAATTGCAGGACTAAAGGTTAAAAAGATAATTGATGAACCAAATGCGGCGGCAATGGCTTATGGCTTGAATCATTGGAGAGAAAATGCGAATATACTTGTTTATGATTTGGGTGGCGGAACATTTGATGTGACTTTGACACATATGAATGGAAACGGAGATTTGCAAACCGTTGTAACACGTGGAGATCATTATCTTGGAGGCCGTGATTGGGATAACAGGCTGGAGAATATATTGATTGATAAATTTGAAGATGAAACGGGACTGGAAATTCGGAATGATGATGAATTGCTGCGGACAGTGAGAGGATTGTCTGAGGGAACAAAGAGGCAGCTTACGTCATTAAAGTCTGCTAATGCAAATGCTTCATTCTCAGGATATGGTTATGCATCCGTATCAGTTACACGCCAGGAATTTGAGGAAAACACGGTTGATTTAATTGAGAGAACCGGAACTCTTTGCAGAGCTATTATGGAAGAGGCGAACCTTAAATGGTCAGATGTTTCGGATATTTTGTTGGTGGGTGGCTCTACAAGGATGCCGCAAGTGTCAAGTTATCTGTTTAAGCTGTACGGCAAGAAACCGATTACACATGTTAATCCAGACGAAGCAGTAGCATTGGGAGCAGCGATACAGTCCGTCAAGGAAAGCAGTCAATATACGCAGCTAACCGTTGCAATCATGGATGGAAAGAAAAGGACGGATCGCTCCGCTTCATTAGGGAAGATGCACTTAGCAGCAAAACCAGCGAAAAAGCTGGATGGACTTGGCGTGATGACGTTGAGGGAAACCACAGCGCACGCTATGGGAATGATTGCCGTCAGTGAGGATGGAACACACTATGTCAATGAAATTATTATTCCGGCCAATCATCCGAGACCGGTTAAATCAGCAAAGGCCTTTTCGTTCAGAGTGCGGAGAAAAGGATTGAACGAAATGGAAATTTTTGTTTTGCAAGGGGATAAGGAGAATCCGCTTGATAATATGATTCCATTTAGATATGTTGTTACCGGGTTAAAGTATGACAAGAAGAAAAAGGGAAAATCAATTGTAAGGATTCAATATAGTTATGATGACAACGGAGTGATAAATGTGGAGGCACGCCAGGATGATGAGAGGACAAATTTGACTGTACGCAGGGATAAAGTCCCAGAGGATATGTCAAAATATGGACTTCCCCTAGATGCGAGTCAAAATCAACCGATGCCCTTGAATGTCGTAATGGCAGTAGATGTGTCGGGGAGCATGTCGGGAACTCCAATTGCTGATGCGAAAGCGGCCATGTGTGATTTCGTAAGGCAGCTTGATTTTGCATACACTTGTGTCGGGGTGGTGGCTGTGTCAGATAAAAACCAGATAGTGTGCGGGCTGACTGATAATGAAGATGAATGTATTCAAAAGATACAAAGCATTGAATGCGGACAAACTGGATATGGAAATGCGGAGCATCCATTCTATACTATAGAAAATATGTTGAAGAACGAGGAAGGAAGGTTATTCGCCGTTATATTAGCAGATGGAGTTTGGGATCGTCAGCAGAATGCGATAGACGCAGCTCATGAGTGCAATGAGAATGGCATAGAAACTGCAGCCATTGGGTTTGGAGGGGCAGATTATAATTTTCTTCGGAGTATTTCTTCAGAGGATGCCAATGCAATGTTTGTGCCACAATCAGAGCTTACGCAGGCATTTGGGAGTATAGCCCAAAGTCTCGGAGATTTGGGGATAGCAGAGGAAAACGTAAAAGTGACGGATGTGGCAACGTGGGAAGGATGATAAATTCATATGGCGGAATACGATTTTTTTGATATAACGGGTCTATCGTTTGATCCTGCTGAAAAAGCCGCAAAAAAGATTAAGGCTGCCATAGAAAAAGCGGAGAAAAGTCTTGGCGGTATGCTTGGGAGTATTTCCCAACAGGCACAGCGTGACGAAATTAATGGGAAATTGGATTTGCTGAGGAAAGTGAAAGCAGAAGTCTTGAGCAACGATGGAAAAGTGCTTCCTAAATTTGCTGAACTTGCTGATGAGAGAAAAACAACATCAAGGAAACGACTTGAGTCTGCAATAAGACTTGAGAAGCTTAGTAAAAGCGAACTGGTTGTAACAAATGGAAAAATAAAGGCTCAAAAAAAGAATACCCGTTTATCCAAGGAAAGCATTGAGGATGCTTACAGGAGTTATGGATTTACTATCCTTAATATAGATCCATTTGCAGCAATGCCTAAATTTCCAACCAATTCGGAAAAAATTTATAGTGAACTTGCAATTTTAAGAGAAAGCAGAGATCCAAATCCAAACGGTGCGGATTTAACTAAAGTATACGATTTGTACAGTTTTGCTGCCTATTTGAGCGGAGAACCGGAAAATGCAGCAGAATATAAAGATATGTCTACCAGGGATATATCAAATTTGTTTGATGAGTATTCAAAGAAAAATTCAATGAGAAATGACCCTTTAGGTAAATTATGTGTTTCAATTGCAACGGCGGGGAAAACGAATGTTTTTAATAATGAGACAAACAGAAAGGCGTATGAACAATTCCTGCTGTATAAGAGTCCTGAACTTACGGAGCTATTTTCTATAATGAAGGATTCGGTGCAATCGGATTTACGTGACTTTGGATTTGCGGACATTTGTATAAAAAAAATTACGGATGTTTTTGGAGATTCCGATGTAGCTCTTGCGATATATAACAGCGAGGCAGGACTTAGGGATGACCCTTATGTTCCGGAAAAAGCATCATTTTCAGTGAA
>CAJUQB010000077.1:0-10200 GCA_910588285.1 uncultured Lachnospiraceae bacterium | reverse complement strand
GCATTAAAGAAGCTAAAAAGGTAAATAAATGCAGACATTGTGGCAAGGAGTTTTATAAAAAATGCTCACATTGTGGTAAGGATATTCTAGTTTCTTTAAATAGATGTCCAGAGTGCGGTTTTGTATTTGCGAATGTTGCTCTGTTTTCAAAGTACATATCTCTTGCAGAAAAGGCATTAAAGCAAGGGAAACTCAATGAGGCTAGGGAGCAGCTGATTCGTGCAAAGATAGCTGAGCCCAATGAACAGAGCCAGACAGTATCTTTGGAGAAAAAGTTGGAATCTGAGGAGGCCAAAATTGCGGAGCCAATTAAGAAACTTCGTGTTTTAATAACGAGTAAGCGGTATGAGGCGGCAGAGAGTTTTCTTGCAGAAATTGTAAGAAAATATCCACAGATTGATTTGATGGATCAAAAAAAGGAGATTAAAAATGTATTGTCAGGGTGCCGGTCCAGATTTGAAGCCTGTGAGACTATGCCGCTATCTGACAAAATTAACATTTGTCTTGAAATATTAGACATTTGTGAGGACTTTCGGCCTGCAAAAGAAATCTTGGATAGAAATCCTCCAGTTGTGGTAAGAGGAATAAAGGCATTATTTGATGATGACAAGAAGGCAGTAGTGATTAGATGGGACAAGTCTACGGAGCCAGGTGTATCTTATGTATTAGTTAAGAAAAATGGAAGTGCGGTGGCTATTGGAATCAATGACGGAACAGTTCTCATGAAAGGAGGAGATACATCTTTCAATGATAGATCAATTTCCGCGGGAAATGAATATACATATACATTATTTGCATATAGAAAGGGAAGCATTTCAAAGCCGATATTCGTCAGGACTAGAGTATTGTCCAGAATTCTAGATTTGAGGAATCAACAGAAAGACAACTCCTTGATTGTATCATGGAGACTGCCCGAAAACAGCAGAGGGGCAATTGTTAAGTATCAGCATAAAGGAAAAGAGTATACAATTTCTGACAATGTTTATCAAAGCATTGAGATAAAAAATATAGAATATGGAAACCCATATACCATATGCGTCAGTGCCGATTATGGTGATTTGGGAATCAGTGATATAGAAAAAATTACGGTAACGCCTACGCCAGTGGTAAATTCTTTTTATATTACCGGAGGACAGGTAAAAGACAATCATTGCCCAATTGGATGGTCTATCACTGAAAAAAATGTTGACTTACAGATTATGGTTGACGGGAAAGTTGTGCAGAATACTCGTTCCGAACTCAAAACATGCATTATAAACTTGCCTCCCGATAACCATTATAAGGTTCGGGTAAAAGCGTTTTCCGGCGGACAGTGGATTCCGTCAGAGAATGAGCTTATTATCAATACCTATAAACCTGTACAGATTGATGAAAATGGAACTACAATCTCAGAGAATACAAGATCGACTGCAAAAGGGACAAGCCATCAGATTGAGATAAAAGTAAAATTAGAGGATAATGTACCTAGAAATATTGTTGCTTTGTATTGTATTGTCAGGACAAAGGAGCCAGGCATGACAAAAGCTCCTTGGGCTACAGAAAATGACATAAATGGCAATTCGGATAGAATTGATTATGATACATATTTGCAGTGGCATGAAATTACAAAGCAACTGACAGCGCATGATGAAGATGCATATTATGTTACTATTTTTTCTGTTTACAGAGTTGAGGGGCGAGATATAATTTCAGCACCTTGTAAAAAGAAATTCAACAGACCTTTGGATGCAAATATATATTGGAAAGCCATTAAATCACTTTTTGGAAGCAGGTTGACCATAGATATTGAATCTAATAGACCAATGGGAAAACGACCGGAAATGGTTTTGTGTGCTTCTCCTGGAGGTAAACATTTGCTTTCAGATGAGGACAGTTCTGCTGTTGAATTAGCAAGAATTAGTGAGGAAGTTTATGATAGACCAAAGTTAAAAATAACGGAAAGCTTCGGTTTGTCTTTTTCGGAAAAGAAAAAGACAAAAGTGTTTTTGTTTGTGAAAAATATTTCAAATAATGAAACATATTCTGTGCGATGGGCCGCAGGATATGATGGAAAACTATAATATTTCAATGAGGAGGTTCCAATGGCTGGGATATTTAACAAATTTATGAATCGCGGAAAGTTTACCTGTCCGTTCTGCTTTAGTGAGTATGATAAAGAAAGAATTAAATATGTATGTCCTGATTGTGGTGAGACAACTTATCCTAAGACATCTGCGGAAAAGAAAAAACCTTCCATACGCTGTGAGCATTGTGGAAGGATGGCAACGGTAAGGCTTTGCCCTGAATGTGGAGAATATAACAAGCAAATACCAGAAGAAGCAAAAGGAGTTATTCCACTAGGTGCTCTTGATGCTGACGGAAGCCTTCCATTTTGTATTATAGGAGTATCATCGTCTGGAAAAACCAATTTTATTACAGTTATGCTTCATGAGTTAAGCCGGGTTTCTGAATTGAGGATTGCCTTGTCAGCACAAAATAAGTACACGAGGGATGTCCAAAGGGAGAATTATACAAATATTTACGAGAATCATATCCCCCCGAGACCGACTGATCCTACAGAACTGGGAGATAGGCTGAAGCCCCAGCTTTGGCAGATTAAGAATCTGATGAGGCAAAAGAGTAACACTACGCCTACATATACATTTACAATTTATGATGGAGCAGGAGAGGATCATTCAGAAAGGCTGGATCCGTCATCAGCAATATGCGGATACATTAATGCATCTAACGCAATTATTATTACATTGGATCCATTGATTCTCACTAATCTTCGGAGGATGATTAACCCTGATGTGAGAAGAAATTCCGGAGCTTCAGAAGGGGATACAAATAGTGCAGAAGATATAGTCAATAGTGTTGCTGCTTACATAAAAGCAGCAAGAGGGCTAAATACGAATAAGATGTTGACAATACCAGTTGCTGTCGTTCTGACAAAATTTGATACAATTCTTCAGTTGGATTCACTTCCGGCAGGAGCTGTGGTTCGAAAACCTAGTATGACATTTTCCAGGGGTAAGGTAAACCTGACGGAGATTTCGCAGGTAAATGAGGAAATCAGAGATTGGCTCTATGGAATTGGAGAAGGGTCATTTATTGCTGCATTGGAGTCGAATTTTAAAAATTTTTATTTCTTTGGGGTTTCCAGTTACGGAGAACCGCCTGAGACACAGGGTTCTGTAAATGAAAACATAAAACCTCATAGGATTTTAGATCCGGTTCTTTGGCTGTTTAAGGAAGAAAAGTTTATAGATTGATACTGGTATAGTGGTATCGGGAAGGAGATTTTATGTATTATGATCTGATTTACACAAGATGCAGACATGGTGTAGATATACTACGTTCTGGTCAGCCGATTTTGAGTGATGGGTTTAAGGTATATGCCTGTTGCTCTGATTTATATAAAGAAGATATCGTTGATCTGCAGCTTGTTATGAATTCATTACAGAAAAAGCAGTCGTTTAGTGAACCGGATTTTATGGATGATGCATATCTTTATGCTGTGCCGGATGCAGGGTTTAGTTTCTTAAACTCCTTTCATCCAATTCCATATGATTTGTCTGTGACCGGGGATTTTGCAAAACGTCCGGGTATGTATTTGAATCATGCTATTATAGGGAATTTTAAATATCTTTATCCTTTTGAGATTTTTCACGATAGGAAGGTTTGGACAGCCCGGGAAAATAATGAGGCGTATTATTATGAAAATGAACCAGCAGATTTGGAATGCAGGGAAATAAGAGCAAGTGAAAGCCCGTTTTATTCTTTTAGCAAAATAGGAAATTTTATTAAGGATGGTAGGGCAGATGCATTAAAGAAAGCTGTTGCTTTTATTCTTGGCCAATTTTTGCTGCCGCTTGACAAAAGGAAATATCTTGTAATAAAAGATGAATCATCGGAAAATATAGAAATGTGGATAGGTGCAATTGAACTGGCATTTTCGCCAAGAATTGCATCAAACATTCCATTTGCCACACGAATGGATAAATTCATCAATTCCAATATATATTATGTGAAAGAAGATGGCAGCTTTTCACAGCAACAGCAAAGCTCTCCAGCTAACCATACCCGTTTGCGGGCTATGATTGTTGGAGTTGCTTCAAAGGACAAGTCCAATCAGGTGCGCATTCTTAATGATTCGCCTTATGTAGTTTTAGACGGAGAAAACAAGAAGGCAGAATTTAATATGGAATCATTGGGAGAATTTTTTAATATAATATCATCCTTTGATGGAATGCATGAAAGGTTTTCGAGAGAATTTTTGCAATCATTCGATATTCATTTTCCTTCAGCTGATTTTAATGCACTTGCGAAAGCATATGAAATATTATGCGGAGATTCTTTTGGTTCTCCGGAAGAATATGCCAAAGCACTTTCAGTATTGTCTAAATATAAGATTTATAAGACGAATATTATTTCCGAGATATATGAAAAGGTTAATTGCCGGCTTGGTCAATTTATAAAAAGCAGCTTGGAAAAATCATTTCCTATTCTTAATTGGGTAGGGGATGTATCTGACGTGGTAGGAGATCCTGACGCGAAGACGAGATTGTCAGAGATTATTAGGGACAGAGCAAAGGAAGTGTTTTTCACTGATTATAAGAAGGGTGGAATTACAGCTTTTTGGGATGAAGTTAAGGGAGGACCATTTGTTGAGGATGTTGGAAAACTTTTAACGGATATGTCAGTTGCAGATGAATATGCTGAAGTAATAAGGTTATATGATTCTTCTGATGCTGTTCTCTTCTTAGAGATCTATTGTATGTTATGCCGTGATATACTAAGGAAGGGTGAATCGGCAAAATTGATTGTTTCATACTGTGTTACATCATGTGAAAAAAAGCCAATGACGGACAGCTCATACAAACGCATATTGTTGACACTAAAAAAAGTAGTTGGAGATGATGCACTTAAATTCTTGTTAGATGGTATTAAGACTTATGAACCAGAGATTTTTGATTCTGTAGTAGACCATGTTATTGTAGTAAGCAGTGGTAGAGGCTTGACTCTTGACGATATGTTCTTATTATGCGGGGATTTATCAGAATATGGTATGTATGATAAGGAACAGATGCTTGTACGCCATTATATTGAAGATGCGGAGAACATAATGGAACTGGAAGCATTTTCAGAAAGAGCAGTCAGCGCAGCCTGTTTTGATGAGAAAACAAAGGAAAAAATCTATGAGCTTCTTGATGGCAGGGTAAACGTGGAGGGACAGGACTCTGAAATTTTTGCAGCATCTATACAGAAAAACCTCCCGAAAGACACTGTTTGTACAAATTCTGCCCATATTGTAGCGATAGATAATTTGCTGCATATGAAAAAAGGAGATTCTGTTAAAATGTGTTTGAAGCCGTATATAAAACAGGATTTTCCTTCTGTTTTATCAAAAAATTATGTTGCACGGCTGATATCTGCACTGTTAAAGATTAAGACAACCAGAGAGGACCAGTGGTTTATCCTTGATTTGTTATTGGAGAGTCCGGATATTTTTCTTAAACAGTATATGTCCGCACTTGTTATGACAGCTGAATCAAATCCAGAAAAATGGGAAAGAACACTTGAATTTATTTATGCAAGTCCTAACGCAAGAACTAAGAGGAAGCTTGAGAGCATTTTGAGCAGCTCTATTGTAAATTCTGGACTTAAAAAGAAGAATCTGGATGCCTTGGGTAAACTTTTGTCAGACAAGAGTATGCGCAAATATTATGAAAATATTATTGATGATGCAGCTGATGAAATAAAGGAAAGAGATGGTTCTATCGTTTCTAAATTATTTGGCGGATTCAGAAAATAGGAGGAAGTGATATGAGAAATATTGGATTTGTTATGGCTTCGAGAATGCTTGTGGAAGAAAGAAAACTTGTAAGGTTTATGTATCGTGAAAAAGGGGAAGGGAACGATAGTGGATGGCGTTTTTTTACGGGAGAAGAGGATCAGCAATATGTAGATGATCCGGATAATATTAAAATTTATGATATCCAGACTATACTGGATATCGACAAAAGCATAAGGCCTTACCTGGATTCTGCGGAATACAGTGCATTTGAGAAAGATGAAGATGAGAAGTGTTTTCGAATGGTTGAGGACTTTGATTTCGGCAGGAATATAGAGGAGGCTTGACTATGGCGTTGCATAGACCGTACATACGTGCAAGTGTCCGTGAAGAGGTAGAAAAAAGGGCTGAAAAAAATGAAAAAGGACAGTTTTTAGATGCCAATACTGGAAAGCCTATAGAAGGAAAGTATGATCTTGGGCATAAAGCCGGTCACGAGCATTGGCGCGAAGCAGAAAAGGCAGAAGCCGAGGGGTTGGATCAGGAAGAGTTTAATGAGAGAATGAATAATCCTGATTATTATCAGATAGAGGATCCGCATGAAAACAGATCTCATGCCCATGAAATGCAGGATGAAGATAATTTGTCTCAAGAAGAATCAAGCGAAACAGAGGAAAACGGGCAGGAGATGTAGAATAGGAGGTCGGGGACAATGGATTCAATGCCATCTGCTGTTGCTGAACATGTAAGCATTTTTTTTTCATGGATAAAGAATGCATGGAATATGTCTGTGCATTTTGTGAATATATTGCCGCCAGTTGTGAGGTTTATTATTCATGCCGCATTTTATTTGTCTATACTGGGGATTATATTAACACAAATTCGTGCTATGTTTTTTAACAGGGATAAATGGAAAGAAAAATATAATAGCGGATTGACATTCAGCTATTTCAGAGGGACAGGACAATATCAACGCCGTTATATTTATAGGGATGCCCACAACTTTCTCTCAGACAGGACATGGCTATTGCTTAGTGCCGCTGGTGTGGCATACCATCTTGGCATTTTTGAATCGGATTCAAAATTAAGGCTGTTTTTGCTTTCTTTTATACATATACCTTTAACAGTTATTGGCTTTATTGAAATGGTGTTCAGGGTTGTGTTTGGAACAATATATTTGTGGATTGCAAGTATTATACATGGATTGTTGCTTATTATCTTGAAGATTGTCACATTGATAGTTACTCCCTTTTTTAATCTGATAGATAAAGCGAAAAGAAACGAACAGCATTGTACCTATTGTTACCGATCTTTTAAAGTGCCAGGATATGTATGCCCTTCATGCGGCAAAATACATAAGGATTTAGTCCCTGGGGATACGGGAATATTAACAGCAAGATGCGGATGTGGGAAATTTTTGCCATGTTCTTTAATATCAGGCCGTTCCCGTCTTGAAAGTGTCTGTCCAGAATGCGAAAAGCCACTGGCAGCAACGGGAGCCAGGGAATTTACCCTTCAATTGATAGGTGGGGATACATCAGGGAAGAGTGCATTTTTAGCTTCTTTTCAACATTTGTACCGCATGACGGGAAATGCGGATAATGTTAAGATTGAACCGTTTCCAAAAGAAGAGTTTGATGCACTGGAAAAAATGTTCATGACCGGAAATACATCTGAGTCGTCTAAGACCTCTATTGTTACATATAGCATGGTACATAAATATGAGGATGGATTCAAAGACACCCTTGTGGTATATGATGTCCCGGATGAGGTGCTTATCAGTGGTGTATATGAGCAGAATCCGCTGAATTTTGGATATACAGATGGAGTTTTGATTATTATTGATCCGACAACAATAAAGGCTGTGCGAAACGAGAGTGAAAAGAATGGACAGATGATACCGGATAACAGCTTTGCTGATAATGAAGCGAATGCAGAGGATGTAATAATTGAATTTATACAGCAATTTTCGAGATTAAGTAACCGTTCTTCAAATAAAATGATAAAAATTCCAGTTGCGGTCATTATCAATAAAGCGGACTTAAAAGCTGTGAAAAATAAAATTGGATTAAGAGCGATTGAAAAAATGTACCAATCTAATCCAGCCAAATTCAATGATGACATTAATATTGCGAGAAATACAGCTTGCAGAAATTATATGATTTCAATAGGAATGGCAAATACGATTAATAATTTGGAGAGCGTATTTTCTAAAGTGCAATACTTTCCGTCAAGTGCGATGGGTCATATGGCAGAAGAAGGAACGCCATTCAGTCCGTTTGGTGTAATAGAACCGATTGGGTGGATAGCCAGTCAAAATAATGTTAGATTCAAAGACATACTTGCTGCCTCAAGTAAAATAGTAGGTGAAGATTCTTTTGAAGATGTTTTAACGGCAAAAGCATTGTTGGAACGCTATAAAAAAGCTGAGAAATTTCTTTCTGATAGAGAATTTGGCAAAGCTTATGATGAATTCATGCGTTTGGGAAATTATCGTGATGCACAAGAACGCGCCAAAACTGTAACAGCGCAGTGCTATAGTTATGCAAAGCGAATGTTTGAAGGGAATAATTTTGAGGAGGCGGCAAAACAGTTCACTGCCATTAAGGATTATAAAGATTCTGCTGACTATGCCGCTGAATCTTTGTATCAGTATGGAAAAATTCTGGTGAATGAAGGAAAATATAAAAGGGCCTGCGATTGTTTTAAGCGTCTTGGAAACTATAAGGACACGCATTCAAAATATTTGGAAGTGCGGTATTTGATTGCTAAAAAGGAGGCGGAACAAGGTAATCCAAAGGTTGCGCTTGATGAATATAACAAGCTCGGTGATTATAAGGATGCCAAGCAGAATGTAAGACTTCTCTTCCCTAAACTTATAAAGAATGGTGAAAGGAGAAACCTTGCGTTTGGAAAATATAAATGGAGAGTTATTCGAGTAGATAAGGATATGGCGTTGGTAATAACCGAAACGGTTATCTGCCAAAAAGCATATAATGATACTTTGACTGGAATTACCTGGAGGGATAGCAGTGTCAGGAAATTTCTTAACACAGATTTTTTATGTGATTTTGATGACCGTGAAAAAAGAATGATATTTTCAACAATGATATCAAATAATGGAAACCCAGAATATGGAACGAGCGGCGGAGAAAATACTGTTGATGCAGTTTTTTTGCTAAGTGATTCAGAAATGAGAACACTGTTTTCGTCTGATCAGGATAGGATTCCGAAGGAAGGGGGAATAAAAGCTGAATGGTGTTGGTTGAGAACACCAGGCGGAAACAACTCCTACGCTGCTATTGTTGATTCCAAAGGGGCAATAAGTGATGGCGGTAATACGGTTAATAACAGAAATGGCGGGTTAAGACCTGCGATGTGGATTATACTGTAAAGGAAGGTCGATGGAAATGGAAGAAGACAAGACAGAAAATGCTGAGAATACAAGAAAAAAATATACTGTAAAATCCATGTCAAAAAAGGTAGCAACTTGGATAATAGCTATTCTCATTGGACTTTTTATAGTAGACCTTATTCGTTCATCTCAGGCAGGAACTTCCCCTTGGATTAGCAGATATATGGAAGTCCATTATCCAGGAGTGCTGGATGCTTTGTCTGATGGAAGCAGTAGTGATTCCATGGCCGCCACGGAGGAAGCGGCAGCAGTTGAAACTGGAGTTTCGGTGGAGGAAGCTGAATCGGACAGTGTTTTTGATGCTGATGGATTTATTTTTCCCGACAGTGCAGATGAATACCTGACTGAGGACGAATTATACGAATTAAAGTATGATGAAGAGTATAGTTTTGAAGATTTACTTGGATTTGCAAGAAATGAAATATATGCTCTTCATGGATTTCCATTTAAGGAAGGCGGCAGATATTTTAATCATTATATTCAGTATGACTGGTATAATGAATTGGAGCATAATGATGTTTCGAATGGCGAACTTAATGAATTTGAACACGCAAATGTAGATCTTATTGTTAATATTGAGACAAGGGAAGGGTTTCGGTAATAATAGCTAAGGCCGTGTTTTGGGATTGGAGATTATGAGTCTATGAATATGGTTTTGCGTGATTGAGGTAAAAAAAGAACAGATTTTTGGTTTTCCAAAAGTGTAAGTTTTATCGGCGGTCATCGTGACCGCCTGTTTATATGTATGATGATTATAGAAATAATTCTTCACTTCTTTTGTAAACTGTAACTCTATTGGTTGCGTTCATTCCGTAATATTCTAAGATATTGAAGTTCTTCTTCTGATGTTCAAAATTTCAGATTCTTATCGAAAATAATTTTACAAACACACTTGACAACACTTCTCTGAAATCACGGGCAACCGTGGCGTAGTTTTCGCAACGGGGACGCCCATCAGTAACTCAATGGTCGAGATGTATTCCGTGCAGAGGTACTTGCAGTATGACAC
>CAJUQB010000076.1:17327-22796 GCA_910588285.1 uncultured Lachnospiraceae bacterium | reverse complement strand
ATATTGAGGAGATGATGGACGGCCAGAAGGTGGTGAAGGTGTTCTGTCACGAGGAGGAGAACATTGAAAAATTCCGTCAGATCAATGAGCAGCTTCGTGTCAGCGCCAACAATGCCAATAAGTTTGCCAACATTCTGATGCCCACCATTGTTCAGATGGGAAATGTCAGCTATGTGATCTGCGCCCTTGCAGGGGCAGTGCTGGCAATCAACGGCTACGCAGGCCTTACCATCGGCGTGCTGGGGGCCTTCCTGAATCTGAACAAGAGCTTTAACCAGCCCATTGGCCAGGTGAGCCAGCAGCTGAACGGCGTGATTATGGCCATGGCAGGGGCGGAGCGTATTTTCGACCTGCTGGATGAGGAGCCGGAGGTGGATGAAGGCTATGTGACCCTGGTGAATGCCTGCAGGGACGAGAAGGGCCAGATTGTAGAGTGTAAGGAGCGCACCGGCATGTGGGCTTGGAAGCATCCCCACCAGGACGGGACCCTGACCTATCAGGAGGTGACCGGGGACGTGGTGTTTGATGATGTGGACTTCGGCTACACGGATGAGAAGATGGTGCTCCACAATGTGAAGCTTTTTGCCACCCCGGGACAGAAGATTGCCTTTGTGGGCAGCACCGGAGCCGGGAAGACCACGATTACCAACCTGATCAACCGTTTTTATGACATCCAGGACGGGAAGATCCGGTATGACGGCATCAATGTCAACAAGATGAAGAAGGCGGACCTGCGGCGGAGCCTTGGGATCGTGCTGCAGGATACCCACCTGTTCACCGGGACGGTGATGGATAACATCCGCTATGGAAGGCTGGACGCCACCGACGAGGAATGTATGGCTGCGGCCAGGCTGGCCAATGCTGATTTCTTTATCTCCCATCTGCCGGAGGGGTATCAGACCATGCTCACCGGGGACGGCAGCAACCTGTCCCAGGGGCAGCGGCAGCTTCTGGCCATTGCCAGGGCGGCAGTGGCGGACCCGCCGGTGCTGATCTTAGACGAGGCTACCTCCAGTATTGATACCCGTACCGAGACCCTGGTGCAGCGGGGGATGGACAGCCTGATGGAGGGCAGGACTACCTTTGTCATTGCCCACCGACTCAGCACGGTCAAGAACAGCGATTGTATCATGGTGCTGGAGAATGGACGGATTATCGAGCGGGGAACCCATGACGAGCTCATTGAGGAAAAAGGAAAATATTATCAGCTGTATACCGGGAATAGTATTGCCGGGTAGGAGAAAAGAGGGCTTGCAGGTCTTGGCTTTGGCAGGCCCTTTTTATATCTGAATTACGAATGGGTTTTGGGATAGTTTGTTTCAAAGAAAGAGGTGTGGAGTGACAATTAAAAGAGTTCTGGATGCTGTGGAGAGGCTGGGGTATATTCCCAATTATACGGCGCGCATTGGGAAGGCGAAAAATACAAAGGTGGTTGGTGTTGTGTTGGACTGCAGCCTGCGTTCGCCGAAGAACAGCATGATTGTGGCTGGCATTGTGGAGAAGCTGGAGACTTGCGGATATCGGCTGTTTTTTTGTACATCGGCAAACCGCAGCGGTCAATATAAAGGGTGGCTGGAGGATTATTTTCAATTTCACCTTGCCGGATTGATCTTTTTATGTAATGAAAACCGGGGATTGTCCAGAATGGACAAAAAAATGATAGAGCAGAAGAGAATCCCTGCGGTGGTTTTTGATTCCCTGGATCCGGACGGGCCCTATTCTACAGTGGATTTTGATTACTATAAGGATGCGGTGCGTCTCATGAAGCGTTTGTTGTATCGGGTTCCCAAGCAAATGTTACTTATCGAACCAAAACGTTTAAGTGAGAGGGAACGTCTGCAGACAAGGGCGGTGGAGCATGTACTGAAGGAGTATCCCCAGGTGAAATGCTTTACCATGACGGATACCAGTAAGACATTGGAAGAGCTTAAGGCAGATGACATCCGCAATTTTTCCCTGAATAAGGGATGGTTAAAACAGCTTCTGGAAACAGTGAGGGACTTTGGAGAGAATGACCTGATCCTGTTTCATTGGTATGTACCGCTGCCCTATGTAAAGCGAAAGGCCGAGGAACAGAGGATTTACTGCCGTTATGCAGCCTTTGCCCAGCAGCTGGATTATTTGAGCAGTGTAAGAGATGGGATTGTCTCTATGGATCGTATGTATTATAAAGCAGGACAGTTTTGTTCGGAGCTTCTGCTGGATGAGATCACGGAGAAGCAAGAGGGCAGTGCCTGCCTCCATCATAAGCAATTGATACTAAATGGGAATATCAGCCTGTAATTTGTGGTAATTGCACAAATTGCAGGCTGAAAATTTTGTACTTAAAAAACCTACCATGACAACAGCTCTTTTGGGAGGCTGTGGTTCTGTGGAAGAGGATATGGATATACCACAGGAGAATGGCGATGTAAGTCAAAATACGGATGCCGGCCCAGAGGAGGGGGTGGAGCAGGAGGATTCCACAGAGGATGGAGCGGAGATTACAGAGATTGTGGTAGGTCTCATGAGCTTTGCTCCAGTAGATAGCAGTGTCCAGGACCGGATTGAGGCAGCTGTGAATGAGATGATGGAGGAGCAGATCCATGTGACAGCAGATTTCCAGTGGTATGATGCAAGCACATATGCTACCCAGATTCCTATGATGATCCAGTCCGGGGAGCAGCTGGATGTGATTATGTTCACACCGGTTCCGGCAGCCGGATACTCCTCCTTTATGTCACAGAACCAGCTTTTGGATATCAGAGAGCAGAAGATAGAGGCATATGGCCAGGATATTCAAGCTGTGCTGGGGGAGAGCGGGCTGGCGGCTACAGCCAGAGATGGGGGGATTTACGGTGTGGGAGCACATCTGTGCAATTACAGCGGCGAGGCAATTGTTATAAAAAAGGAAGTGCTGGAAGAAATCAATATGCTTGAGAAATTCCAGAGCATGGAGACCTGGACCGATCTGGAGGAAATTCTTACTGCAGCAGTGTCAGCCGGATATCCAGGCATGGCCAATTCCGATGCAGAGGGGACCTGTATTACGCCACTGCCCTATATCAATGGTTCGGATAAGCTGGCGGATGCATATTGGGTGGATCTTGCAGGGGATGGCAATCAACAGGTTTATATTGACCCATCCGATGATAAAGTAAAATGCTATTATCAGAACCAGGATTATAAGGCTTCCCTGATCCGTGCAGGGGATTGGTACAGCAAAGGACTGATTTATAAGGATGCTTCTACGGCAGAAGAATTCGGTGTTGGCCAGATAAAAAATAATGTTGGCATTGCATTACCTGCTGTACAGCAAAAATAAGATTCATGATACCCTGGTTTGGGGCGTAGAGGGAACCGACTGGGTGAAAAATGAGGATGGGACAGGCGCATATCCCCAGGGTGCGGAGAGCGCAGAATACCATATGGCAGATTTCCTGTTTGGGGATCAGCTTACTATTACTCCCTGGCAGGGAAGCGGGGCGGACCTTAGGGAGCAGCAGGCAGCCAGAAACATGGAGGTTCAGACCTCCAAATATATCGGCTTTTCTATTGACAATACTAAGGTGGCCAATCAGGTGACGGCCTGCCAGAGTGTGGCAAATGAATATAAGCCGATGCTGTCTGCCGGCGTATATGGCACAGACACAGAGGCGAAGTATGAAGAATTTATGGCAGCATTGGAGAGAGCGGGGATGAAGGAGATTCTTGCAGAGTATCAGAGCCAGTTGGATGATTGGCTGGCAGCGCAGTAACATTTATCCGTGAGTAAGAAGAGGGGCTGTCGCACTAACGATTGAAAAATCAGGGGTGTGACAGCCTCTCTTCTTACTTACTTGATATCAGGTATATGATTGGAAACTAAAAGTTGTCAGAAAAAATGTGTAGAAGAGTTGAAAGATGGTCGGAAAAAATATATAATACAGGTAAAAGATAGTCAGAAAAAATGTATAAAATAGCTTGCAAAGGATACAATGAAGGGAAAGGGGGATTGCAATGGAACGGTTTGTAATGGAAAAGCTGGTACAGTGGAAAAACAAAAAGAACAGAAAACCGATGATCATAAAGGGAGCCAGACAGGTGGGGAAAACATGGCTCATGAAAGAATTTGGCCATAGATATTTCAAGTATACAGCCTATGTAAACTTTGATAATAATAAATATATGAAAGATGTTTTTGAAGCGGATTATGATATTGAAAGAATTTTGATGGCTGTCAACATTGCATCTGGAACGAAAATTGAACCGGAAGAGACATTGATTATATTTGATGAAATTCAGGAAAATCCGAAAGCCATTGCTTCACTCAAGTACTTCTGCGAAAATGCTCCGGAATATCCGGTGATTGCCGCCGGTTCCTTATTGGGAGTTGCGATCCATAAAGGTGTTTCCTTTCCGGTGGGAAAAGCAGATACTCTGGAACTGCATCCCCTTAGCTTTCATGAATTTTTATGTGCAGTGGGAGAAAGCGGTCTGGTACGGCTGATGGATGAAATGGATCTGCAGCTGCTGAAGGCTTATCGGGAGAAATATATCGATTGGCTGAAGAAATATTATTATATTGGCGGAATGCCGGAGGTGGTTGCTTCCTTCATAGACAATAGGGATTTTGCAGAGGTAAGGTATCTTCAAAATAGAATTATTGAAATGTATGAAAACGATTTCAGTAAGCATACAACAGCTAATGAACTTCCAAGAATCCGTATGGTTTGGAACGCAATCCCCATGCAGCTTGCAAAGGAAAATAAGAAATTCTTTTTTGGAAAAATAAAAGAGGGAGCGCGGGCCAAAGACTTTGAAATAGCAATCGAATGGCTGCAGGATTGCGGTTTGATCAAAAAGGTAAATAATATTTCAAAGCCGGCAGTTCCGTTGAAAGCATATGTGGAATTTTCCGCGTTTAAGCTGTATTTGGTAGATGTTGGCTTATTGGGAGCTTTAAGCGAGCTGGATGCGATGTCGATTCTTGATGGCAGCAGCATTTTTGTTGAATTTAAAGGCGCATTGACGGAACAGTATGTATTGCAGGAACTAATTGCCAATACGGAATATACGCCCTATTATTATTCAGAAACAAAATCAGAAGGTGAAATTGATTTTATGATTCAAAAGGGAAAACAGATTGTTCCCATTGAAGTAAAGGCAGAAGAAAACCTGAGGGCCAAAAGCTTGAAGGTGTATTGTGAGAAGTATCGTCCAGAGCTTGCGGTCCGGACATCCATGTCCGATTATCGAGAGCAGGATTGGATGACAAATATTCCCTTGTGGATGATTGCAAGGGTGTGAAATGTATCTTCATAAAGCCCGTCCTCCTCACGGAGAAGAGGAGGAAAGACTTTGGTTGAGAAAATCAAATATTGTCCCAAAATATAATTCCGGCTCCTTTTCCATGGCCTGGGCATGTCCCGCGCCGGGAATAATCAGAAGCTCTTTTTTCCCTGCCGCAGCATCATACAGCTCCTGGGCCATGGACACAGGCACCATATC
>CAJUQB010000076.1:0-17317 GCA_910588285.1 uncultured Lachnospiraceae bacterium | reverse complement strand
ATATCATCCTCCTTCCCGTGGATCAAAAGCACTGGGAGGGAGGTGTTTTTTACCCCATTCAGGGCAGAGGCATCCTTCAGGTCATAGCCGCCCCGCAGCTGCAGCATCAGGTTCATACTGTCTAAGATCGGGAAGGAGGGCAGGCCGAACCAGTCCTTCATCTGTTTGGCAAACATGGAGTAAGCGTCCGTGTAGGCGCAGTCGCTGACAACGGCCTTTACCTGGGGAGGCAGATTTTCCCCGGACATCATCAGGGCACAGGAGGCCCCCATGGACTGGCCCTGGAGAATGATCTCGGCCTCCGGGTCCCGGTCCAGGATCTCTTTAAGCCACAGCTGATTGTCTATCCGGTCCGTCCAGCCCATGCCGATAAAATCCCCCTGGCTTTCTCCGCTGCACCGCATGTCAGGCACCAGGGCATAATAGCCCCGCTGTACATATTGGCAGGCGATCGGATAGAGCTCCTCCTTCCATCCGGTGTAGCCGTGGAGCAGCAGTACCCATCTGTGGGAATTTTCCGGAGAAATTGCAGAATCTGCAGCGTCAGAGGGTGAGAAGAGAACCCCCGCCAGGCGGTAGCCGTCCTGGGTAGTGACAGACAGCTGCTCTGCCTGGGCAGTTTCCAGCCATGCCCTTGTCTCGTCCCACAGGGCAGTGCGGTTGCTCTTTACATCATCCGTCTGTACCAGGGCTTCAATGCTGACCTCTGTCACGGTGTTGAATACCTCTGTTTTTTCCATAAAGGAGGGCACCAGGGCCAGGCTTACCAGAAAGTAGCAGACCACCCAGTAGAGGAGGAAAAGCAGCAGCAGGAGGATCAGCAGAACGGTACGGATTTTTTTGTGTTTCTTTTGCATTTTGGTTGGGTTTTTATCTGTCGTAATCATAGCTCTAGTATAACACAGAATTGACGGGAGAGGAATTGGATTTTTCCTTGACACAGAAGGAAAATTGTGGTGTTTGTTACTTTTCACGGGTCAGGAATGCGCACAAGCTGCGTGTTCTGTGAGAACATGATTCGTTTTTCCATTTATCTATATGGAATTCCGTATGCATTCATTATTACGCTGTAAGTAGAATCCTTTTTAGAGACTGTCGCAGCAGGTTTGGCTTGCCACCTCATCAGCAAATGGCTAGACAGGCACGACAAGGGCAACAAATAGCCTGGTGGGTGCTTTGCCACCATAAAAGAAAAGACGAATCCCCAAACTGCGTTGCAGCACGGTTCGGGGATTCGTCTTTTGTCCAGATGGACTTGCCATTTCCTTTTGCCTACTGACATCATATTATATGCATAATCCAAATACAAGATACATTTTCATTTATTTGAAATCCCCAAGCCACCCCTCATGCACCTTGATCCACTGTTCTTCTGGTGTTTCATCAGCATCCGGCACAGCCACCGGAAAGGATCTTTATAAATGCTGAAGGAAAAGATGTCGATGTCGGAGGAACATGTAAAGGATGCGATATTAAATGTATTTACATAGGTTTTAAAACCCGGTTACAAATAAATATATTTGAACAAGTATGATTTTTATGATAAATATATTTTAATGTAACGTATATTTTACAAAAAAAGATAGAATATCTTAAAATAAATATATGTATTTACAAAATTATTTTTTTTATGATACAATACAAATTGTAAACGATATCATTAGGATTTTAGAAAGGAGCATTATTTATGAACAAATCAAAAAAATTAATTCTGATGGAGATAATGTAACAGACAGCTTTATCATAAACTATGAGGAAGCTTATCAAAAAGAAGATTTTAAATCTATACTATGTGGATGCTATCAAGATGGCATTTCGCAAATGGATGGGCATAACTATATATTACCAGACAGGCATACTCGTTCTGTTATACATCCAAAATATGAAGAAAGTAAGGTACATTTAATAACACAAAATGGCTTTCCATATAATGAAAAAAACTGATATTTAGTAGTTACTGCTACTGGTTCATATGGGTTGCAAGATGCCACAAATGAGATTATTGCTTTTCCTTCGCCAAGCATAAGCGTATCATTTAGTGAATTAGGGGCACTATTTTCTGGAAGTTTAGATAGCATAAGAACCACACAACCAGTTATTAGCAGTAATAGAAAGTCTGTTTCTTTTAATGTTACAACGACCCATACAGTGAGTTGCCCCATACCTGGCGTTTCTTATGTAACGGGAACACTTGGACCATTTACTAATACATCTTATTTTGTAATTAAGCCATAAAAATAGTTTTTCATATCTAATTTTTAGTTTTAGTTTTTGATATTGGTTTTTGATATCGTATATTTGTATAGATACATATCATTTGGTTTCGTATTTTAGGTTCGCTGCAAGATAGAATCTATTACTAATACTATGGACGGTTAATGTTTTTATCCAAAGAAACATGGAACGTCCATGGTAAAAGAGATGTTTTCATGTTACAATGGCGCTGATATTTCAATGCCAATTCGATTCAATTTTTGTTGGCTCTTTTATGTTGTTACGATATTCGGGATATTTATATAAGAATAATTAAACTTCACGGATTAAGGATAATGCTATAGTTAGCCATCTGATTCGATTTACTAGTTGTTTCGCTAATTAAAAAATTTTTCATTTACAATACTGCTTTTTGTGGTAAAATAGAACTAAGAAAGATGTCTGTTTTAATTCTGGAGAGGGGTGTTTCTATGGAGAGAATAAGAAATTTTTCCCAGGAATGGATTCTGGTTCCAAGCCGCCGGTACCGGCTGTTTGCCTGGATCTCCTTCGGTTTCATGTTTTTATTTCCGCTGTTGGGGTGGAATCCCTTACTGATCCTGTGGACAGTCAATGCCTGTCTATCCTGCCGGGAAGCATGCCATAGCAAAATGAGATATTTGCACGTCGCGATGGCGCTGGTATTTTTGGCAATGATCTTGATTAATTTCAGTATGTTCTTTTATGTCCTGCTGCAGTACTTTGGATATTTTATGTAAGGGAAGTGTGTTTTTGGGAAAACTCCCTCCCAGGCCTTAACCACCGGCCTGGGAGGGGGTTTTTATTACCGCCCCTAGCAGTTGTATATGGAAAGCGAAATCAGTTATCGGAGCTTAGAAAAATGGAATTGAAATAGCTGTTATATTCGAATGGATGTGGCTGATAGTTTATTGACCGTTGCCTAAACTGGAGACCGTTTCAAGTTTAATGTAAAAAGTTATATAAAATTCTCTTTCTTTGATACAGGCTTGTTGAACTTCTATACTTTTGGGAGTATATACTACCGGGTGTTCTAAATTATATAGGGCTGGTTTCGCTATGGGATGTATAGGTCTTACCTAATCTTGAGTAAGAACCCATGTACCCCATATGCGGCGGTTCTCATTTTCCTTTATGCTTATGTCATCTACAAAATCTCCATAGCGGCCATATAGCCGGCCCGGACGGCATCCCCCAGCTTGCCGGCTCTCTCACAATCACCGATGAGGCGGGCCGGGATGCTGCCGGCTGCTTCAAGGAGGGCATCCACCGTATTCTGGTTGGGTGTCATTCCCATGGAGTAGACACAGGTATCGGCAGCCAGGAAATGCCGGGCGCCCTTTTCCACAATCCAAATGCCTGTCTCGGTAAATGCCAGGCATTTTGCCTCAAGTACCTGCCGTATCCTGCGCTTGTCCATCTCGTCCAGCAGGGCATTGCGGTAGTAGCAGTAAGTTTCGGGAGCCATCATGGGCTGCATTTCCACCACAGTGACAGTATGCCCGTGGCCTGCCAGATGCAGGCCAACCTCACAGCCCACCAGGCCGCCTCCCACCAGCACTACATTTTTTCCGATCTGTTCCATATGATAGTAGGCAGAGAGGGCGTCCATGGCCTGTTCAATGCCTGCAATGGGCGGCTTAGCCGGGTGGGCGCCTACGGCAATCAGGATCTGGTCCGGGCTGATTTGCTCTATCAGGGCCCGGTCAGCGGTAGTATTCATCAAAATCCTGGCGCCGCATTCCGTGGCCTCCCGGATCAGCAGGTTCTTAAAGTTCCGAAGATCTGCCTTATCCATATCCAGGTCCGTAAAATTGATGGTTCCCCCCAACCGGCCGGACTGCTCCACCAGGGTAACCTGATGTCCACGCTCCCTGGCGGTGATGGCTGCCTGGAGCCCGGCAGCGCCGCCTCCCACAATCAGCACATTCCGGCTTTTGGATGGAATCGGCATCCGGTCGGGATAGTGATCAAAGCCGGAATTGGGGTTAATGGCACAGCGGCCCATGGCGGCCGGCGTGAAGATCCCTGCCACCTGCTCCTTTGTCATGCCGCGCTCCCACAGAGGCTTGTCGGTCTCGTGCTCAAAGGAGCCGGGGTAGCACTGAAAGCAGCGGACACAGCGGCGGATATAGTCTTCCCGGCCGGAAATGACCTTATTGGGAAAATCAGGGTCTGCAAAGCCCTGACGGCCAAATTCTACGAAATCCGCCTGGCCGGAGGCGATGATCTCCTCGCACATTCCGGGATCGTTCAGGCCGCCGATGACAGCTACCTTTGATTTTGTCACCGCAGCCTTGACCTTTGCGGCAAACTCCACGTTTACACCGTGAATATCAAAAAAGTCGGAGAAGGTCTGCGTGCGGTTGCCCTTCCATTTCAGTCCGTTGGATATGTGAATGATATCTGCCATGCCGTCGATTTCCCGGCAGAAATCCACGGTGTCTTCAATGGTCATGCCCCCGGGAATCCCGTCCTCTGCGGAGAAGCGAAGCTCCAGGATCATGTCCTCCCCGATGCCCTCCCGGACTGCGGACAGGAGCATTTTGGGAAAACGGGCACGGTTTTCCATGGAGCCGCCGAATTCGTCCGTGCGGTGGTTGGTGAGAGGAGAGATGAACTGCTGCATGTTGAAGCCGTGGCCTCCGTGTACCAGGACGCCGTCAAAGCCGCATTCCCTTGCGAAACGGGCAATGACCCGGAAATCATTGCAGATCTTTTCCATCATTTCCCGGTTCAGAGCCTGAACCTGTACACCGTCCTCACGGATGTAGGGATCCGGCCCCCAGGGCTTGTAGGGGGTCTTTGTCTCTGCCCGGGAGCCCTCATGGCAGAATTCCAGGTATGCGATAGCCTCATGCTTTTTGATGCGGTTGGCATACTCCTTTGCCAGCTCAAAATCCTCCCCCGCAAAGCAGGTGAAATCAATGGGCCGGTCTACAAAGGAGGTGATGCCCTCCTCAAAGTTGACGCAGAGCTCGCCGGTAGAGACAGCGGCGAAGCCTCCCCTGGCCCGGTACTCTACCATGCGGTACACATTTTCCCGAATTTCCGGAAGGAAATAAACCGAGTGGGCAAAGAGGGTGGGGGCGGCAATCATGCGGTTGCGGTACTCCCTGCCCCGGATGGTGATGGGGGACAGGAGGTGGGGGTATTTTGGGTTTGGGGGTGTGGGTGTCATGAAAGGGCTCCTTTCTGTGTGTGGGGGCTTAGCAAAGGAAGGGGATGGGCAAAGGGAATCACATGTCATCCAGCTTTGTTCCGGTTCCTAAGCTAAGAGCTTCTGTTACTTTTCACGGGTCAGGAATGCGCACTAGCTGCGCATTCCGTGAGAAAATGATTCAGGAGTGAGGGGCGATTTTTGCGTAGCAAAATTCGGAATATCGCCCCGAATCGTTACTATAAGCGGCCCTTGGGCCGTGAATAGTAACAGCCTGTATATTGTACAAAAGTATAAAGATGGCTGTAGTTGCGGAAAGAATAAATTCCTGTTATAATCTAAAGTACGAAGATAAGTATACAGCAGACCGGTAGAAAATGCATCCGACAGAATGAGAAAAGGAAGCGCTGTGTAAGAGATGTATTCAGACTTTTGTCTGAATACATCGGTTATGATATAGGGATTTATTCTATCAATAAGAGGAGGACGGATGGAGGAGATGGAATCGGAAATTCAGCAATTGAATGACAGCCGGCTTTTGGAGGAGCTTCAATGGGAGCGGCAGAAGGGGGAGCTTTTGCGGGTCCTGCAGGAGAATGAGGGGGCGGGGCTGCTGCTGCAGAGGGCTTATGGTATGATGGGGAATCCGCTGACCTTGTGCGATACCTCTTTTTCCGTTATGGAGCGGTATCCGGTGGCGGAGAAGGAGGATTTTGAGCTTTATCGGGGGAAGCTTTACATGAAGACCGAGGCAGTGGCAGCCATGCAGCGGGAGGGGGTTGTGGCGAAGCTCTATCAGGCGGAGCATGCCTTTCTCACACACCGGAGGGAGCCGGATGTGGTTATGATGTACTGTCCGGTGCGGATCCGCCACAATATGGTGGGCTATCTGTGCAGCTCGGCCCTGGAGCATCCCTTTCAGGAGAAGGATCAGGAGCTGATGGAGTTTCTGGCCGGTATGGTGTCCCTGGAAATGCAGAAAAGCAGCTTTTTTACGGAACGGGCCGGCATGAAGTACGAATATTTTCTGGCAGACCTGGTTGAGGGAACCATGCCGGATGAGGCTTATATCCGTACCAGGTTCCGACAGCTGGGAAGGCAGGACAGGGAGTATTTTTGGGTGATGGTGCTGGCAGTGGAGGCACAGCGGCAGCTTCCTGTCAATGCCGGGTATTTTTTGGAGCAGATGCTGGCTCTTTTGCCAAACACCATGGCATTCCTCTACCAGGGAATGTTTGTGGCGGTACGCTCCACAGCCTGGTGCCGGCCTTTTACAGAGACAGAGGAGATAAAGCTGTCGGAGTTTTTGCGTATGAACCATATGCGCCTGACGGTAAGCAATGGATGCCGGAATCTGATGTGGATGCCTCAGTACTACCGGCAGGCCCAGGAGCTTTTGCAGCTCGCCCTCCACAGGGAGATGGACAAAGGGATCCTACTCTATGAAGAATATCAGGTGGAGACAATGGCAGAAACACATCTGAACGACCTGGCCTGCCGGGCCATGGTGCATCCGGATCTCTATGTGCTGAAGGAATACGACCAGGCCCACCGCACGGAATATCTGGATACCCTGCGCATTTATCTGGCCCAGAACCGCAATGCAGTAAAAAGTGCGGCGCAGCTTCATATCCATAAGAGCACATTTTTTTACCGCTTGGGAAAGATTACCGAGATCCTGGGGATGGAGTGGGAGACAGCCGGAAAGCTGTTTTCCTACGAGCTTTCGTTTCGGCTGGGAAGGGAGGAGTTATCTGTTGGAAACTAAAATGCAGGAAGAAAAGGTATGGAAGGTATTGATTGCAGATGATGAGAAGAAGGTCTGCCAGCTGATCCGGTATCTGGTGCCCTGGGAGGAGCTGCACCTGTCTGTGGCTGCGGTGGTGTACAATGGCCTGGAGGCCATTGAGGTGCTGAAGGAGCAGGAAATCGATATTGTGATCACAGATGCCCGCATGCCGGAATGTGACGGGATTGAGCTGGTAAAATGGTGCCATCAGCAGCGCCTGAACCTGAAATATATTGTGATCAGCGGATACCGCCATTTTGAGTATGCCCATGGAGCCCTGCAGTATGGGGTGGATGCCTATCTTCTAAAGCCCATTAACCAGCAGGAGCTGATTGACAGCTTGAAGAAGCTGGTGGATATATTGAAGGAGGAGCGCTCCACCCGGGAGAGCCTGCTGAAAATCCAGAGCCAGCATCAGCGGGATCGTGATAAGCTGCGGCGCCATTTTATCAGCAGCTATATTTTTGACGGAAGGAAGCTTCTTGACCGGAGAATCGACTCCTTAGAGGAGATCAACGAGGTGTACCAGATGGGATTCACGGAAGGGGTATTCCGCGCAATCTGCATCAAGGTGGACAATGTGGAAAACAGCAGCTATAAGATTGATAAGCTTCTGGAGAGGCTGCGGGAGACGGCAGAGGAGGGGCTGAAGGGCTTTGGCAGTGAGGAGGTTGGGGTATTGATCCATTCAGGGATTCTGCTGTTCCTGAATTATCCAAAAGAGAGTGAGCCTCTGCTTATACAGAAGGTGGAGGAGCTGTACCAGAAGCTGGAAAAGACCCTGGACATTTTTGAAGGGCTTCGGATGACGATCGGCATCAGCTGTCAGGCGGGCCAGATCGGGGAGATCCACCGCTGTATCGTTACGGCGGGGGATGCAGTGCGCTATCGGATCCTGCTGCCCAATCAGGACATTATCTGGTATGACCGGCACCAGTACCAGCAGGTGCCGGTAGAGCAGATCTTTACCCCGGAGCGGAGGGAGCTGCTTCAGAACCAGCTTAGGGCCAGCAGTATGGATGGCCTTCGCAAGCTGCTGTTTGAGCTTCGGTTTTCCATAAAGCAGTACCGGAATATCAGTCCTCTTACCATTTACTATATTTTGCAGGAGACAGTAGATGCGGCTATGGAGGTGTTTGAGGAGCTGGTGGAGCAGCGGGCGGATGGATTTTCCATGTTTGACACCTTTGCGGAGAAGGAGGATTCGGCACAGGAGGAGGAGAGCCTGTGGCAGGCTCTGCTGGAGCTTCTGGATTCCTGCATCGAGGTCATCGGCAGGGAGCTTGTGATGCAGCAGACAAAGCCCATCCGTGTGATCAAGGAATATGTGGAGGAGCATTTTGCGGAGAGCATTACCCTGGAGCTGGTGTCCGAGCAGGTGAACCTGTCTGCCAATTACGTCAGCGCCATTTTCCGTAAGGAGACGGGGGTAACCTTTTCCGATTATCTGACAGCCAAGCGGATGGAGCATGCGGTGGAGCTTCTGCGGAAAACGGATTATCCCATTGCCCAGGTGGCAGAGTATGTGGGCTATACCAGTGTCAAGTATTTCTGCCGGCTCTGCAAAAAGACTCTGGGGATGAAGCCTTCTGAATACCGGAAGCTGTATTCATGATTTAGGAAATTCCTCCGGGCAGGATGCGCACCTCGCGGAGGTGAAATTAGCCGTGAACGGCACCGCTCGGGCGCGAAGAATGCGCAGAGCGCATTCTTTTTATAAGGAGGTTCTATGGAACAGAGGCTTTTGTGGGGGCTGGCGGCAGCCATATTGGCGGTTCTTATTGCAGGCTGGGGCGTGATGATCTGCCGGTATCATAAGCTGAAAAAAGGGATCGCCCTGATGAAGCGGGAACGGAAGGAGCGGGAGCAGGAGATCGAGCTGGATCGGAGGAAGGCGGAGATTGTCAGCCTTCAGAGCCAGATCAATCCCCATTTCCTCTACAATACCCTGGAGGTGATCCGCAGCGAGGCCATCATGAACCAGGATATGGATGCAGCGGAGATGGCGGAGGCTTTGGCCAATTATTTCCGCTACAATATCAGCAAGCGGAAGGATTTTGTGACAGTGGGAGAGGAATTGGATAATATTGACAATTATATCAGTATCCAAAAGCGCCGTTTCGGGGAGCGCATTTCCTATCAGGTGGTATTCCACAGCCAGGAGGAGGAGGCCCGCCATGCCCTGATACCAAAGCTGATCCTCCAGCCTCTGGTGGAAAATTCCATCTACCATGGCCTGGAAAAAAAGGCAGAAGGGGGAACCGTCACCGTGCATATAACAGTGACCAGCCAGCGGCTGATCATCCAGGTGGAGGACGACGGACCGGGAATGGATCCGCAGACCCTGGAGCGGGTGGAGCAGCAGATCCAGGGCATACGAAGGGCAGCCCTCACCCTGGAGGCCAGTAAGGATAAGCATGGGGGGATTGCCCTGGCCAATATCCACCAGCGGATCCAGATGCTTTACGGCAGAGAGTATGGCCTGACCTTTTCCGCTACCAGGCAGGTGGGGGCGGAGGCGGAGATTACCATCCCCTATCGTACAGAATGACAGGAAGGATTGTATGAAGGAAGAGATCCTGCGCATGGAGCATATCTTCATGAAACGGAGAGGCCAGTATGCGCTCTATGATTTTAAATTGAATATATACCAGGGCGAGGTGGTGATTGCCTTCGGGTTTTCCGGCAATGGCCTTCATGAGCTGGGGGAGCTTCTGTCCGGGAGCCCGGCAGAGAGCGGAAGGCTCCTGCTGAAGGAGCGTGAACTTCCCATCCGGCGGAATTTTTACCCGGAGCAGCATGGGATCTACGTGGTGCACAACAAGAATAACCTGGTGCCTGATCTGACACTGGCGGAGAATCTGTTCCTGGGAGGGAAACCCAGCCTGTTAGCCATTCCGGTGGCCCGGAAGAAGCAGGAGCGCCTGGCATATCATATCATGAGAAAATTTGGTCTGGAGTTTGATGTGAGAAAAAAGGCCTGGGAATACGATGTATATTATGAGCAGATGCTCATCAAAATGGTGAAGGCTTATGTAAAGGGGGCCAGCCTGGTGGTGGTCAATGAGATCATGGAGCTTCCGGAGAACGGGTATATGGAGCAGTTTCGCCAGGTGGTAAAGCTGCTGCGCCAGGACGGGATCTCGGTACTGTGGCTGACCCAGAGGATTGAGGGATTACAGCCCTTAGCAGACCGGATGGTAGTAGTGCGGGGCGGCCGGAATGTGAAAACGATTTACGGGAACCAGTGCCCCCGGGAGCTTTTGACGCGCACGGCTACTGAGCGCAGCATCCATTGGGAGACGGACTATCCGCCCCAGGAAAAGGGGGAGCTGGTTCTGAAAACCAGGGACTTATCCGGCAAAGGCTTTTCCCATCTGAATCTGGATATTGCAAGACGGCAGATTGTGGGGGTATGGAGCGACCAGTGGGGGGCCTTGGGATCCCTCCACTGGGTGATCTGCGGTAGCGACAGGAATTATACCGGGCGTATGGAGCTTAAAGGCGCACGTTATGCTCCCCAGAGCTATGAGGAGGCGGTGCGGGCAGGGGTCGGCCATATTGATTTTATGTGGCCGGAGAAGCACTACATGCCGGATATGAGCATTACGGATAACCTGATGCTGTCCAATTACTGGTTTCGGAAACACCATTATGGCTGGATCAATGAGAAGCAGCGCCAGTATGCAGCCCTGAAATACCGGCAGCGCCATCCGGACTGGCCCACCGAGAGATGGCGCCAGCTGACTCCGGACCAGCAGCGGTTATTGCTCTATGAGAAGGCCCTGGATCAGCCGGAGGCAGTCTGTCTGGTGGCAGAGCCCTTTTCCAGGGTGAATTATTACCTGGCGGAGGAGATCCGCAGGGTGTTCCAGGAATTCCGGCAGAAGGAGAAGGCGCTGTTTCTATTTTCCATGAATTACTGGGACCTGTGCAGTGTCTGTGATGAGATTTACCTGCTGCCGGGGGGAAGCTTTACCCAAAAGGTGGGGCGGCAGGAGTTTGAGAGCCATATGCCATGAAGCTCAAATATTCATAAGCCTGCATTGGAAAATGACAGGAAGGATAGTTCCAACACAGGAGGTGCACGATAATAAGATTAGGTACCTTTTTGTAAGATTGTGCCGTTTTGGAAGCGTTGAAATCCAGTTATAATTACAGCTATGGAAAACAAATACAGATGCAAAGGAGAGGAATCGTATGAAAAAGAAATTTTTAGGCGTATTGTTGACCGTAGCTATGACAGCCGCCATGCTGGCCGGCTGTGGGGCAGGCAAAGACGGGGCGGATCAGCCTGCAGCAGGAGGCAACTCTGATACTTCCCAGGAGGGGGAGGCAGATCATACCACCAAGGTAGAGGGTGCGGACGATGTGCAGGATGCAGTAGACCAGGCTCCGGAGGGAGACGGCAAAAAGGTGACCGCACTGTTCATCAGCCTGGAGGGAGAATATTTTACCTTTATGGAGGGCCTGTTAAAGGAAGGCCTGACTGCAAAGGGCTATGAGTATGAGAGCCAGTCCTGCAACATGGATCCCGTTACCATGATTGAGCAGGTGGAGAACGCAGTGGCCGGCGGCACGGATCTGATCTGGATGTGGGCCCCCAGCGGGGAGACCCTGCATGATGCCTGCAAGGCGGCAAAGGATCAGGGCGTTTTGGTATATGCCTTCATTATGGATGTAGGTGAGGATGCAAGAGATGTATTCCGGGGAACCGACGAGACGGTTTGCGGGGAGGCCATTGCCGAGATGGCTTCCGAGTGGGCAGACAAGAACTGGACGGAGGATCGCAAGATCCGCACCATCCTGTTTGGAAATACCGACAGCTCCCAGCAGAAGGAGCGTCTTGAGGCAATGGCCGCCAAGATCAAGCAGGACGACCGTTTTGAGATTCTGGAGGAGGCAGCATTTGCCATGTCCATCACAGAGGCTCAGTCCTATGCGGAGAATATGTTTAACAAGCATGGAGATATTGACTGCTTCATCACCACTGGCGGAGAGTATGGAATCGGTGTCTGTGCCTATACCCATTCCGAGAGCAGTCCGGTAGCTTCCGACCCTTCCAAGGTAGCAGTATTTGCAACAGAGATCACTGCAGAGACAGCATCCTACATTAAGGACGGCTCCCTAAAGGGCGTTGCAGTAAATGGCGGTGTGATTACGGAAAATATTGCCACACAGGTAGAACAGATGGATACCCTGCTTCAAGGCGGCACGGTAGAGCCCTTTTCCAAGGTTGATATCGGAAGGTGTACCTTGGATAATATCGCCGATTACGGATTCTAAGGTTAGGATAATAGGGAAGGGCCCGCACCATTGGGGCCCTTCTTAAGATCGGAAGGCTTGCGCAGCTTTACGGAAAATTAGTAGGAGGAGATACGAAGATGAGCAAGACAGTATTGAAGCTGGATCATATTACCAAGCGGTATCCCGGCGTTGTGGCTCTCAATGACGTGTCCTTTGAGCTGGAAGAAGGAGAGGTTCATGCTATCGTAGGGGAGAACGGAGCAGGGAAGTCTACGCTGATCAAATGTCTCTGCGGAGCCATTACACCGGAGGAGGGTACGATTGAGATCGGCGGGGAAACCCATGCCGGTATGACCCCCAAGCTCTCCCGGGAGCATGGCGTGGAGGTGGTCTATCAGGAGCTGAACCTGATTGACGGTCTGACGGTGGCCGAGAATGTCTGCTTTGGGGCAAGGTACGGCAGGCTGGTGAATTTTAAGGTGATGAACCAGAAGACCAGAGAAGTATTTGAACAATTGAACGTACATATTGACCCCAATAAACTGGTGTTGGAGCTGTCCACGGCCCAGCAGCAGTTGGTGGAGATTTCCAAGTCCGTGTCTAAGGACGTGAAGGTACTGATCCTGGATGAGCCCACGGCTCCTCTTACCACAGAGGATGTGGAGCTGCTGTTTGAGATTATCCGTGGATTAAAAAAGAAGGGTGTGTCTGTGGTGTACATTTCCCACCGTCTGGATGAGATTTTTGAAATTACGGACCGTGTCACCGTCATGCGGGACGGGCAGAAGATCACCACTCTGAATACAGCAGAGACCAGCCGGGATGAATTGATCAAATATATGGTTGGCCGTGAGCTTAAGGATATCTATCCCAAGCGGTATCCCAAGGCTTCAGAGCCCATGCTGGAATTGGAGCATGTCTGCGGCAATGGGGACACGGATATTACCCTTCATATTAATAAGGGGGAGATTGTGGGGCTGGCAGGTCTGGTGGGAGCCGGACGTACGGAGCTGGCGCGGATGATCTTTGGGGCAGATAAGATGAAGTCCGGTACCATCCGTCTGGACGGCCGGGAAATCAAGGTCAAAACCCCAAAGGACGCCATCCGTCTGGGAATCGGCCTGGTGCCGGAGGACCGGAAGCGGCAGGGAGCCCTGCTGCGGTTCGGGATTGACTGGAACATTGCCCTGTCCCATTTGCCGGACATCTCCAAGGGTACTGTGGTCAATGAAAAAATCGTAGAGCAGCAGGCACAGGAGTATATTGGAAAGCTGAAAATCAAGACGCCCTCCAGCGACCAGCTGGTGAACAACTTAAGCGGAGGAAATCAACAGAAGGTGGTCCTGGCCAGGACCCTGGTAAACGATTCCAAGCTGATTATCATTGACGAGCCCACCCGGGGCATTGACGTGGGGGCCAGGGCGGAGATTTACAGCCTGATGGATGACCTTGCCCGGGAGGGAAAGGCAATCCTGATGATCAGCTCTGATATGGAGGAGCTGATCGGCATGTCGGATCGGATCTATACCTTGTCAGAGGGGCATCTCACAGGGGAATTATCAAGAGAAGAATACACCCAGGAAAAAATCCTGGCCCTCATGTCTGAGGAGAATTAGGAGGAAATCATGAATACGAAAAAAATAAGAAGATTTGTGGAAAAATTTTATATTTTTATCGTGCTGCTGATCGTGGTGGTATTCTTTTCCATTGCGGCGCCGCGATTTTTTACAGTGCTGAATCTGACCAACATCCTGGTGCAGAATTCTTATCTGATCATTGCTACGATCGGTATTGCCATGATTATGATCAGCTCTGGGGCTGACCTGTCGGTATCCTACCAGATTGGCATTATCAGCGTGGTTCTTGGAAAAATGATGACCAAGGCCGGGCTGCCTATCTGGCTGTCCCTGGCAGCCGCTCTTCTGCTGGGTGTTGTGCTGGGATCGGTCAACGGCCTGTGCGCCATCAAGCTGAAGGTACATCCCATGGTGGCTACCATGGCAACCATGACTATTTATCAGGGAATTGCCTTTGTAACCTCCAATTCCGAGACCTATTTTGATTTTCCGGCTTTTTTCAAAAAGATTGGCCAGGGAAAGCTGGGGCCCATTCCCATCTGCGTTATCATTATGATTGTGGCGGTGGTTGTGGGATACTTCCTGCTGAACAAGACATATTTCGGACGGTATGTGTATTCCATCGGCGGAAATGAGGAGGCCACCCGGCTGGCCGGTGTCAACACCACCAAGGTAAGGCTTTTGATCTTTGTTGTGGCAGGGCTTTTCGTGGCAGTGAGCGCCATTGTGCTGACGGCCCGTACCGGAAGCGCCAGTGCCGGAATCGCTTCGGACGCCATGTTCTCCTGCTTTACGGCCTGTATTTTAGGGGGGATTTCCTTTGCCGGAGGAGGCGGGAACGTGCTGAGCGTTATTATTTCCGTTTTGATTATCGGAGTGCTCTCCAACGGTATGCAGATGATGGGATATTCCATTTACTCCCAGTATATCGCCAAGGGCGTGCTGCTGGTGGCTGCCATTGCCTATGACAACTTCCAGAAGACACAGCGGATGAAGGAAGATTAATGTTCTCGCGGAATACCCCTTGCTTCGCTGGGGCAGTTCGTGTGCATTCCGTGGGAACAGATTTTGGTGTGAGCCTGCTGGGTTTAATTGTAAAAAACATTGTAAAAAGGAGCTCTAAGCGTTTATAATAAAAGGACAGGAACAAATAGAAAATAGAAATAGGAGGATACAGAATGTCAGAGAAGAAGAAAAAGGTTGTAGGCTTTACCGCTGGCCGCAAAGGCGGAAATACAGAGATTTACATGAAGGTGGCATTGCAGGCCATCCAGCAGATGGGGATTGACGTGGAGCTGATCCGCCTCCATGAGTGCGATCTGCACCCCTGTGTGGACTGTACCCGGGGCGGCTGCTATGTGAAGGGGCCCTCAGGCTGTATCTTTAAGGACGACGGCCCCTGGCTGGCAGAGAAGTTCTTGGAGAGCGACGGCTACCTTCTGGGTGCGCCGGTATGGTCCTTATCTCCCTGCGGTATTGTGACGGATTTTAGAGATCGTGTGTTCGGACCGAAGATGGACCTGGCAGGCTGGGAGATGAATGGGATCCCAGAGTGGGCAGGCGGTCAGGTGAAGCAGCGCCCCGGCGGGCTGATCTCTGTAGGAGGCGCCCTGACGGAGCACTGGACCTCCATGGGCCTTGCCACCTTGTATACCACCACCTTCTCCGCCCAGACCAATGTGGTGGATCACATGAATGTGTACCAGGTAGCAGATCCCGGCGAAGCTCTCATGCGTAAGGATTATATGACCAGAGCCAAATATCTGGGCCAGAATGTGGGGCATGCAGTCCTGAATCCCCAGATTGACTGGGAGCACCGGTGGCTTGGGGACTTAAATGACGGGGAAGCCTGTCCGGGCTGCCATTTGAGCACTGTCATTGCAAAGCCTGGCCGTGACTATGTGGAGTGTGTGGTCTGCGGCCGGAAGGGCAACATTTCCCTGGATGCAGACGGGAAGATGCATTTCACCTGGCCGGAGGATAACCGGGACCGCCTGACCATGATGGGCAAATTTGACCATATGCGGGAGATTGCCCGCCATACAGAGGAGCGGTATGAGCCCCATGTGGAGGAGATCCAGGAGGAGCTGAAGATGTACCGGCAGATGGAGGATTTCGTGGTGAAGGCGCCCTCCAGAACGAAACAATAAACATACATAAGAAGAGAGCGAGGGGCGTTACTTTTCATGGGTCAGGAATGCGCACTAGCTGCGCAGGGTCTGCCCCAGCGAAGCGAGGGTATTCCGTGAGAACATGATTCAGGAGTGATGGGCAGTTTTGGATGCGTGAAATCCGAAATTGCCCCTTGTCATATAATGGAAAACATGGTATATTCTATTTATTCCCGCGGGCAGCGATCCAAGTGACTGCTTGCAGTCATTTGGTGATTGCCGCGAGGGTTTTTGATTCAAAATAATTCTTTATTCCCATTTCGGGAAAATATTCCCTGCAGGTTGTATTAAGGAGAAGAAAAAGGTATAATGGAGGTAGTCTATGGCAAGAAGAAAAAGGGAATGGTATAAGCGCGGCTCCTGGTGGGAAAGGCTCCGTCTGAATCGGAAATACAAAGACCGTCTGTTCCGGTTTCTGTTCCGTGATAAGAAGGATTTGTTAGAGCTGTATAACGCACTGAACGGCACGTATTACAAAGACCCGGATAATCTGGAGATCGTAACCATGGAGGATGTGATTTTTCTGAAAATGAAAAATGATCTGTCCTTTATCATTGCAAGGAAGCTGAATCTGTACGAACACCAGGGCACCTTGAATCCGAATATGCCTCTTCGGGGCCTGATTTATTTCGCCCAGCAGTATGAGGGGCTGGCATATGTTGGAGAGCGGAGTATTTATGGGAAGAGACGTATCCAGCTGCCGACACCTGAGTATGTAGTATTCTACAACGGGACAGATGTCATGGAGGATCAGCTGGAGCTGTACCTGTCGGATTCCTATGCAGGGGGACGTGGAAGCGGCTGTCTGGAGTGCCGGTGCCGGGTGCTGAATATCAACTGGGGCCATAACGGGGAGCTTGTGAAACGGTGTCACCGGCTGTGGGAGTATTCCGAATTCGTGTCAGAGGTGAATGAATGGCTTCGGAAGGGGAAGGCGAGAGAGGAAGCCATCCAGCTTGCAATGGATTACTGTATCGAAGAGAATATCCTGCGGGATATCCTGGAAAGACAGAGAACGGAGGTATTGCATATGCTGTTGACAGAGTTTGACGAGAAGAAATATAAGAGGACCATCTATCTGGATGGCTACGAGGATGGAGAGCAGGCAGGCTACAATAAAGGAGAGCAGGCAGGCTATAAT
>CAJUQB010000075.1 GCA_910588285.1 uncultured Lachnospiraceae bacterium | reverse complement strand
CGTTAATTACAGCCCTCTGTATCAAAGCAGAGGATGGCGGCCATGTATTCTACCGGCAGGAACGCTGTACGGTCCATGAGAGGCGGTTTTTCATTTACAAGTTCCGCAGCATGGTAGAGAATGCAGAGCAGGTGGGCGGAGCACAGCTGGCAAAGGAAAATGACAGCCGGATTACCAGAGTGGGGGCATTTATCCGCAAGACCAGGATTGACGAGCTGCCGCAGCTGTTGAATGTTCTAAAAGGCGACATGAGCCTAGTGGGGCCAAGGCCGGAACGGCCGGAGTTTATAGAGGAGAATGTGAAGAGCATTCCGGAGTTTGCATATCGGACGAAGGTGAAGGCAGGGCTGACCGGGTATGCCCAGGTGTATGGGAAGTACAATACCGGGTTTTTGGACAAGCTGAAATTGGACTTACTTTACATACAAAAACAATCGCTATGGCTGGATTTAAAAATCATGATTATGACACTTAAGGTTGTATTCACCAAGGAAAGTACGGAAGGGATATAGTTTTTGTGAAAAAGAAAAAAGCCGTTATTCTCATAAATGATACTACATATGCCTTTAATTTACGCGGCGCAATTATTGAGGATCTGATCAGAAAAGGCTTTGAAGTAGCCATTGTCAGTCAACTACTGAAACATCAGGACAGCCTGAAAGCAATGGGGGCAAAACTCATAGGCGTTGAAACCAGGCGCCATGGCACAAACCCCTTTTCAGACATATCACTGCTGAGATCCTATAAAAGAATCCTCCGGCAGGAAAAGCCTGATATCGTCCTGACCTATAACATTAAGCCAAACGTATATGGCGGGATGGCATGCCAACGCCTCAAAATCCCCTACATCCCTAATGTAACAGGTTTAGGAACTCCCATAGAAAATCCTGGCAAGCTACAGAAATTGGCCATTTTGCTTTATAAAATTGGAGTCGCCGGTGCCTCCTGTGTGTTCTTCCAAAATAGTGAAAACAGATTTTTTTTCGAACAGCACAAGATGTTAAAAACAGGTGTTAGGAACAGAATATTGCCAGGCTCCGGGGTAGACCTGGAAAAACATCCACTCCTTCCTTGGCCAGACGGAAATATCCATGTTCTGTTTGCTGCACGTATAATGAAAGAAAAAGGGATTGACTTGTTCATCGCGGCAGCCCGCAAATTTTCCAGCGAAAATATCGTGTTTGATGTTTGCGGGGCCTGTGATGATAGGGGTTATATGGAAATCCTCAAAAATGAAAAAAGCCTTGTATACTATGGTGAACAGAAGGATATGACCCCATTTTATGCCAGGTGCTCATGTTTTTTATACCCATCCTATTATCCGGAAGGAATGAGCAATGTATTACTGGAAGCGGCTGCGTCTGGCAGGCCTATAATCGCAGCTGACCGGGCTGGATGCCGTGAAACCCTTGACGATGGTGTTACTGGATTCCTGGTTCCAATAAATAATAAAAATGCCGTACTAGATGCGACTGAAAAAATTCTTAAAATGAGTGATACAGAGCGAAAAAAAATGGGATTACGCGGTAGCGAAAAAATAAGAAGTGAATTTGATCGTAAAATCGTAGTTGAAGCATATTGGAATGAAATTAATGCTGCTATGAAGAGGAAGTAATCATCCAGACTATGTAATAAGCAATTGTCTGCTACGACTAAGGGATTGAGGGATGTCAACAAATGGATTATAAGAAATGGATCCGTAGCCGACGGATGCGGGAAAATATATTGAAGCTTTTTTTTTGGATTCCAGATAAATATATGCTCCAATTACAATATAGAATAAAAACCGGACGAAAACTAGACTTGAAACATCCCAAACGCTTTACAGAAAAACTGCAATGGTACAAACTATATTGCCGCATGCCACTTATGCGGGATTGTGCAGATAAGTATGAGGTGAGAAGCTATGTGCGAGAATGTGGCTTGGAAGATATCTTAGTTCCTATTATTGGAATCTATAATACTCCAGCTGAAATCGATTATAACAAATTACCGGAAAAGTTCGTCCTAAAAGACACCCTTGGCGGAGGTGGAAATGCTGTAATCCTTTGCCGAGACCGGAAACAATTTGACATTCAGAAATCCCGAAAACAAATGTCCTATTGGATCAGAGAAAGCACCTCTTACAAAAAAGGGGGGCGGGAATGGGTCTATGGTGGTCGGAAACATAGAATTTTAGTAGAGCAATACTTGGAATCTGATCCCCAAAAAGGCGGATTGATAGATTATAAATTTTTCTGCTTTAATGGAACATGCGCTTACGTTTATGTTATAGCAGATCGAATCGTTGGAAAAAAAGCCGGTTTTGGCATTTTCACCAGGGATTATCAGAAACTGTCTGTAGTGCGATGTGATGAAAAACCATTAGAACGTGAGGTAAAAAAACCAAAGTATTATAAACAAATGCTAGAGATTGCCGAAAGACTTGCCGCTCCCTTTCCAGAAGCTAGAGTTGATTTATATAATGTCGAAAATAAAATATTATTTGGTGAAATAACCTTTTTCGATGGCAGCGGGTATATGAACTTTGAACCAGATGAATTTGATTATACAATGGGAGAAAAATTTATTCTGCCAAAGTAATTTTTAGAGAGAGGAAATAATTATGGGACACATCTGCCTCGCAATAGATGAAGATGCAATGAGCTATCCATCTAAGGAAAATTATTTTTCGCCCAGCATAACTTATCCTGAATATATATGGAAACAGGAACTCTGCAATACATCAAACAAGGTGTATGATCTTCTTCGTAAATGTTTTTATGCATCTGGGTATGACCAGAATAATTATGGAAGACCAGAATGGAACCCTTTGGGCCATATAATAAAGCCAGGTCATACTGTACTGGTCAAACCTAACTGGGTAGAAGACAAGAATAAAAATAAGAATTTGGAGGATCCATTTAGCTGCTTGGTGACACATCCTTCTGTGCTCAGGGCGATTATTGATTATATTGTAATTGCTTTACATGGAGAGGGGAAAATCATTGTCGGCGATGCTCCCATGCAAGGATGTGACCTGCCAAGATTGCTTATGCTTACAGGTTATATGGATCTATTTGCATTTTATCGAAATCATGGTATAGAAATAGAAATCGCAGATTTGCGCAAATATCATGTGTCCGGAAAATATAATGGGGTTTTGACAAAGCCAGAATATACCAAAAACACACTGGGGAGCTGCCGGGTAGCATTGGGTCAGCAGTCAATGCATTCTGAGAAGGATGCAAATAACCCAAAGTATAAAGTAAGCGACTATAAGTGTAAAGATACACGTGAATACCACCATAAAAACTGCCACGATTACCAGATCAATCAGATTGCACTTAATGCGGACGTAATTGTAAATGTACCGAAACCTAAGACACATCGTTTAGCAGGGATGACCGCCGCATCAAAAAATTTTGTAGGAACAATTTATGAAAAAGCATGTCTTCCCCACAGAATGGAAGGTGACAAAGCGCATGGAGGCGATGCATATCAGAAAAAAAGTATCTGGAAAGAATGGATGAGCCGCTTTGACGAAAAAAGAACAGCATTTGCAATAGAAGGAAAATATATCCGTTCAAAATGGAATGACATTATAATGAAATCATGCTATACCATAGGGACTTTTACAAGCCATGACAAATATCGGATTGGCAGCTGGTATGGCAATGATACTATTTGGAGAACCGTAGCAGATATTAATTACTGCCTGCTTTATGCAGATAAGCAAGGAAATATTTGTAACAAACCACAACGGACAATCCTGTCCATCGGCGATATGGTCATATGCGGCGAAAAAGAAGGCCCTGTTGGGCCGTCACCAAAGCCATTGGGAATGATTATGATGGCAGATAATGTACTTTTATTTGACCGCGTTATGTATGAAATTATGGGATTTTCCACGCATTGTTTTCCGCTATTTTGCAATCCCCGAGCATTAGAAATGCTTGGCTACCAATCATTGGAGGCATTAGAGCAGGAAAAAATCTGTATCCTTGAAAACGAGATGTCTAAAAAATGTATTGCTGAGTTTAAAGGGCGAGATAATTGGAAATTTGAAGCACATTCTTGTTGGAAAGGTCATATTGAAAAAAATACTTAGAAATATGAGGTAAAGCTATGTCAAAAAAGATTATCTTTATTGTACCATATTTTGGGAAGCTTCCTCCATATTTTGATGTTTGGATGCAAAGTATGGGAAGAAATCACACTGTAAATATTCTATTTATTTCTGACCTGCTTTCAGATAAAAATATGCCTGATAACTTTCGGCTTTTAAATTGGAGTTTCCAAGTTACCAAAGACTATATACAAAAAAAATTTCCATTTATTATTTCGTTGGAATCTCCTTATAAACTTTGTGATTTTAAGCCAGCATATGGATATATTTTTAAAGATTATATATCAGATTATGATTATTGGGGATATTGTGACATTGATACAGTTTTTGGAGATATAAGAAAATTTATAGAGCCATTATTGCATACATACGATGTTATTGGGAAATATGGGCATATGATGTTATATAGGAATTGCCCTAATATTAACGAAAGCTTCAAACAAAAAGGGGCACATTTTGGCTATCAAGAAGTATTTTCCCACAAACAAATTTATGCGTTTGATGAAATAACAGGTGTTCATCAAATATTTTGTAAAGAATCCTATCATTGCTTTTTTGAATTGGATTTTATGGCAGATATTTGTGAATTTTATAGTAATTTTAGGATGTATCATAATGCTCATAATTTTAAGAAACAAATTTTTCTTTGGGAAAATGGGAAATTATATATGGCATACCTTGAGAAACATCGGATAAAGTATAAAGAATTTTTATATATACATTTTCAAAAAAGAGTAATGACATTTGAGCCAAATTTAGGCAGTAATTATTATATTTTAAATAATAAATTTAAATGTAGAATTGTCTCTGAAGATAGGAAAATGTTAAATAAATATTGCCCACCAGGTTTAGTCTTTAGAATGTTTTGTGAACGATCTGTATGGACATTAAAGAAAATATGGCATGAAATTATTTTGGATGATCCTGAACAAAGGAGAATAAAAAAAGAGATCCGAAAATCTCTTTATGGTATTCCATATTAAAAGAGGAACCTAGCAGAGGTAGTATAATGAAAATTGTATACACAGTAGCAACATATTACCCCCATCATGATGGAGTTCAAAATGTTACTCAAAAACAGGCCGAGATGCTTGCCGCACTCGGGCATGAGGTTATTGTTATTTGTGGAAGTCAAAATATAACATTAAAAGAAGAACTAAAAAAAGGCGTAAAAATTCTACGTATAAAAGCGCAAAATAAATTTATTTTTCATTTTGGAGATAAAAGTAGCTTTTTACAATTCGTAAAACAAGAATGTTCTAATGCCGATGCTTTGATTTCAGTTTGTATGGAATCTTTTGCTACCAACTGGCTATTAAACGAATTAAAGGTATTGAAATGCAACAAAATTCTCTATCTACATGGTATTGCTAATTTTGAACAGCTCTCAGTTATGAAGCTAGGAATCATAGGTTTTTTGTTCCGTATGTTTAAACGTACATATTGGAAATGCTACTATGCCTTACATTGGTCGAAAATAGAACAATATGATGCAATTATTCATATTCATGAAAAAGATGGAAGCCTAGATTATGTACAGAGTAAAGGATACCATAATAATTTTGTTATTTATAATGCTGTAGAAAGAACTTTATTTGAACCTGCTGAAACCCAAATAGAAGAAACCTATATTACTAATATCTCTAACTATTTAAAGAATAAAAACCAAAAAACGCTATTAAAATATTTTTTCAAGGCGTATATACCATATGGACTTATTCTCATTGGAAGTATTAATAATAATTATTATAATCAGCTTGTAAAATACCAAAAAAAACTAGCGCATAAATACGGTGACCGGAATGTAAAGCTACTTTATCAAATAGAAAGAGATGAAACTGTTGAATATATTAAAAATGCTAATGCTGTTGTAATGACCAGTAAAACAGAGAAATTTCCTCTTACCATATTAGAGGCAATGGCCGCCGGAAAACCCTTTATTTCTTCCGATGTTGGTGTCGTTTCTTTTCTTCCTGGTGGAATTATCTACCATAACACAAACGATCTTGTCCAAGCATTGAGAAAACTCGCTACCGATAAAGAACTTGGTATTAGTCTCGGTAGAGAAGGAAGGATATATGCATCAAAATATTTGACCACAGAACGACATATATCAGAAATGCTAAATGTTTTAAATACAGTCATATCCGCTACTGGAGGTAAAAATGTATCATAAAAATGAAACGTTCCATAAAAAGAATCTATGATGAGGAATTACAAAAAATGTGTACAGTAAGTGTTCTGATGAGTGTTTATAATGAAAAAAATGAATATTTAATAGAGGCTTTGGAAAGTATTCTCCATCAAACATTTCAGGATTTCGAGGTCCTTATATACGATGATGATACGTCTATAGAAAACAAAAAAATTCTTGCACAATATGCTGCCGGTGATCATCGAATCAGAATTATTTCAAATCCAAAAAACTTTGGATTAACTTATAATCTCGCACAAGGCATCCATGAGGCAAAGGGAAAATATATTGCCAGAATGGATAGTGATGATATCAGTAAACTCTACCGGCTAAAAAGGCAAGTTCAATATATGGAACATCATTCTGATGTAGCACTGCTGACAACAAAGGTTCAAATGTTTGGGGAAAATATTAGAAATCGCTCCCCCTTATCTGTCAGGCTGTTTTCTACGAGTCAATATTTGAAGGCAAGTTTACTTTTTAACAATGGTCTTCCGCACCCAACAGCAATGATTCGAACAAGCTTTTTAATGGAACACTCTCTTAATTATGATCCTAAAATCAAAAAATCTCAGGATTATGATTTGTGGGTTCATATTGCAAGAAACGGGCGGATAGCATTTTCCCAAAAACCATTAGTATATTATCGAATACACAATGGGCAAATATCAAACGATGTTTCAGGCGAACAGCGTTTCTATGCAAACCTAATCCGCCTTCAGCAATTAACAGATTTAGGCATTCAACTCTCGCCAGAAGAAAAAGAACTTTATCTCACCTTCTGCGATGGAAAATCTGGCTGGAAAGTCTGGAAGAACAGAAATATAATCTGGAATATCCGAAATAAGATTATTCAAAAAAACTACTATAGTAACTTTTGGATTAAATATCTATTTTGGAAACGGCTGATTCGGAATTGTATAACATAGGAGGCCTTATGGATATAAAAAGCACAGTAAGATCACTTTTGCCTGAAAAAATGATAAATTTTCTGAAAGATATATATCCTGACCCAGAAAACCGTAAAATAGAGCATGCATTTTTGCAATACTGTACACAAAAAAATCTTTCGGAGCAAAAGCTTTCCTTAAAGCAGAATATATTAAAATATGTAAATACTTTAGAGGTAAAAAATGTTCGATATCGCTTTTCTGAAGATACTACCATGGAATCCTTATATGCTTCTACATTTGCATGCCTAATTCGGGGATTTTATGACGATATTTCAGAAGATACCCGTTCAAAATGGCTGGATTACTTTAATCAATGCCAACATCCGATAGACGGACTGTTTGATGATGGAATTGTAAATGATACTCTGTATTTTACCGAAAGGAAAGGATATGGCGCACGTCATTTGGCCGGAATCATTATAAATGCATATGACAGATTAAACGGACTACCAAAATATGAATTTTCCTTCCTGAACGAATATAAAGATCCAGATAAAATGATAAAATTTCTTTCCAGATTGAACTACAGAAAAATATGGGGAAGCAGCAACGAAATTATGAATTACGGGTCCGTTATGCAGTTTGCCCGGGATCGGATGGGCATGCCTTTTGAGTCCGCTTTGGAAGCAATGTATGACTTTCTTCTGAAAAAAATACGCCCGGAATACGGATTATGGTTTGAAGGGGAAATTAACAGCAAGACAACGATGTATGAGGCAATCCGAGGTGCATACCATATATTCCCACTCTTATGGTATGACCAGATTGAAATTCCTTACGCAGAAAAATGTCTTGATCTATTGTACCATAGCCAAAATAAATGGGGAGGATTTCACAATCGGATTAATTCCAGCGCCTGCGCTGATATAGATGCAATTGATCCTCTTTTACGTTTGTCTATACAGACACAATGTAATCCGCATAAAATTAATGAATTATTAGAAAATGCTGAACGCTGGATCCTGTTTAACCAGAATCCAGATGGAGGATTTGCATTTAATCGTAAAGGGGTTTTTGACTGGGGCGGGCAAAAAGCTCTATTCAGCCAAAGTCAGCATAGCAATATTTTTGCAACGTGGTTTCGCTCATTAACACTGCAATTAATTGATAATTATCGCAATCAGAATAATCAGTTCCGAATTCAAACACCAGGATCGGAATGCCCATTGTTTTATGAAAGAAAATGATTATGAAAACAAATCTAATGAAAAACACCATATGGCTTACGATAGGAAGTGTAATATCTAAAGGCTTGCTGTTTGTCATGCTTCCCTTTTTCTCTTCATGGCTTACTCCAGAAGAATTTGGTATTTATGATGTGCTGTGTACTTATATCTCACTTTTGGTTCCTATTTTGAATCTGGCAACAGGGGAAGGCATGTTCCGTTTCTCCATAGATGCTACTGAAATAGAAAAAAAAACATATATTACCAATGGTATAGCAATTGTTGCGCTGAATTATTTGATTTTTGGAACCATATTAATCGTACTTAACCGATTTGTTGCAATTAATTACCTGGCTGCTTTCCTGTTATTACTTTTAGGCAATTTATTAGACGCATATCTTTCATCCTATTTACGGGCAACAAAGCAATTAAAAATTTATTCCTTTAGCAATGCGATTACGGTAATCATAATTGCGATAGCGGTTACGGTTTTTGTATATATTCTTGGATTGGGCATTCATGGTATTTTGCTAGGCTATGCCCTGGGGTATATCGTAGGAGATTCACTAATACTGATCTTCTCAAAATACCCTCAATATTTTTCTCTTCGCACAATCCAGAAAAAAATTGGAATCCAATTGATTAAATATTCTGCACCTTTAATATTAAACAATGTTTCCTGGTGGTTTATGAATGTTTCCGACCGTTCGGTAATTTCATATTATCTTGGAAATGCCTCAAATGGAATATATGCAATTGCATGTAAAATACCGACACTGTGCACTGCTATTTTCAGCATGTTTAATGTATCCTGGCAACAAACTGCCTCTGAATTAATAGAGACAAAAAAAATAGAAGCATATTTCAATCAGGTATATCGGCAGATGGTTCGTATCTTGATTTCCATATGCAGTGTGATATTAGCGTTCAATTTCATTTTTTTTAACTATTTTTTTAATAGGAAATATTACGACGCCCATTATTATGTCGGGATCCTTGTATCAGCTGCAATGATTTTATCACTTTCACAGTTTTATGGAGGAGTACAAATCGCACGGAAACAACCGCAATATGTAGGGTATACCACTGCCATTGGCGCTTTAGTCAATGTATTGCTGAATCTGGCAGTTATAAAATATTTTGGCCTATGGGCTGCTTCTGTTACTACGCTAATAGGGAATGCCGCTATTTTATTGATACGTCAGATTCATATTAGGAAATATTATCATATTACAATAGGAAAACAGGAATATATTGGTATTCTTATTTATCTTTACTTTGCAGCTGCATCGCATTTTATTGAAAATATGACCGTTAATTTCATCAATCTGCTATTAGCTGTCCTCTATTTAGTATTAGTAAACAAACAATATGTTATAAAAATTTGTAATTATTTGAGGAGAAATAATAACAATGAAGCTGAGTAATATAGGAAAACAATACAAAGAATGTATGATGACGTTTGGCTTTTGGGGAGGAAACCGGATGTTTTCTGCACGTCTGACCCAGCGCTTAAAGCTTTCACATAAGAAAAAAACCTTCACGCTCCAAATACCCCCCCCCCGTAATTTTTGCTTGACCGTCAGGAAAAACACTACCGATATTTTTCTTGCAATGGAAATATTACGCCCTGGTGGGGAATATGATTTTTTATTGCAGACGCCTTATTCAGAGCTTTTACAAAATAGTACTGTAATTGTGGATGCCGGCGCAAATATTGGTTTGTTCTCCTTGCTGTGCAGGAGCATAAATCAAAACAGCAAAATAATATGCATAGAACCAGAAACAGAAAATTATCAAATCCTGGAAAAAAATATGAACCCCTTGAACGGAATCTGTTACAAAAGCGGTCTCTGGAACAAGGAAACCCAACTATCTGTAATCCCGCGTGATACTGGGGAATGGGGATTTATAGTATGTGAAGCAACGGTCAAAACAGATGAAAGCATTACTGCTATCAGCATCCCGGCGTTAATGAAAAAAGAAGGTATTTCACATATTGATATTCTAAAGATTGATATCGAGGGCTCTGAATATGAAGTATTTGACGAAACAGCAGATGAATGGTTAGATCAAGTCTACTGTTTGATTGTTGAGCTGCATGACCGCATTCACGATGGATGTTCAGAAAGAGTACTACATAAAATGGCTTCCCACCATTTTACATACCATATATATGGCGAAGATTATGTTTTTCTGAGAAAACAGGAGATTATGGAATAAGAAATGGAAAAAATACAACAAATTTTACAAATTGGATTCGTGCTGTGTGCACTGGTCTTTTCCTGTTACGTAACGGGAGCACTCGTGGATAAAAAATGGAAAATAAGTTCCCAAGATGCATCCTTGTTGCATCCATTACAACTATGCCTTGCCGGCTGGCTGACAGAACTGGCACTATTTCAGATTCTATGCATTCCTATGGTGATATACAACACAAAATTTACAACACTTGTTACCATATATATTGCATGTATCATTATACTATGTATTATTTCCATTATAGTTTGTAAAAAAAGCCTATTACATATAACGTGGCCGATAAAAAGAGATACTCCTATGACGATTTATCGTAAAATAGCGGTATTCCTGATTCTTATGCAATGTATTTTATGTATTATCTGTATGCAAATTTCAGAAGATGGTATTTTTGACTATACAATCGCAGCGCATACCATAAATAATAACACAATGTTTCGAACATATGCATATACCGGATATGACTGTACCTTGTCCTACTATCCAGATCGTTTTATAAATAGCTGGTACATATATCGCCCTTTTCTTGCAAAAATAATGAATTTTCATCCTACAATGGTTGGAAAAACTATTTTACCGCCTATTTTACTAATCATTTCATACTTATGCTATTATTTATTGGGTAAGCTGCTACTGACAGATAATGATAAAGTAGATCTATTTATGATATTTTTAAGTCTGATTAATATTTTTGGAAATACAAGACTAACATCTATGATTATGTTCTTGGGGCAAACTGAAAATGGAAAAAGCATATTTATCAGCATTCTGTTACCTCTAATCCTTTTATGCGCATTGAAACTATATGATAACATTTCAGAAAAAAAATATTACTTATTTCTGATAGTCCTTAATATTTGTGCAGTTGGTATGTCCACAACAGCCTTGGTTTATTCAGCGCTGGCAACCTTCTTATGTTGTGGAATCGTAGCCTTTAAACAAAGGAATGTGAAAGCATTTTTGTTAACGGTTATAACCCTTGTACCTAATGGTGCATATTTACTATTGTATATGATAGAAAAGAAGTGGCAAATATGGATTTAATAATAAAATCTTGGCAAAGTATTCTAAATGAGTGGCGTAGCTCGTGGCAAAATACAGGAATCCTTCTATTATTTTTAATTTCGCTCATGTATACGTTCCGGGCCAAAAGAAAAATACAGGTCTTGTGGATATATTGCATAGTAATTTTATTGCTATTTTTTAATCCGCTTGTATATTGGTTGGTAGTGGAAAAAATAGGCCTAAATACCATTTTTCCACGTATGCTGCTATGTATTCCGATCGCACTATTTATTGCATACATGTTTGCAGACTATGTCCACTCATCCGATATCACCTTCCAGAGACGACGGCTCATTTTTTGCATGTTGTTAATTCTTTTAGGCGGGAACTGTATTTATACATCTGATCAAATAGAACTAAGTGAAAACTGGTATCATATTCCGCAGGAGGCAATTGAGCTAGTAAGTATTTTGCAGCAGAATGAGGGTGATTTGAGCAATATTACTGTTGCCCTGCCCAATTATCCGGCCTGCCGTTTTGTACAATTATATAATGCCACCTTTCATATGCCCTATGGACGCCGTGGATGGGGCAGCACTGGTGTGGAGGCCAACGAGCTTTATCAAAATTTGGCCGCTCATTCCGATAATTACGATCTAATTTTAGCTAATGCATATATTTGCAATTGTAATTATTTGGTAGTCTATAAGGATGTTCCATCTGATGGTTTTGTTGTACGCGGATGCACAATTATAGGAGAGACGGATAATTATTTGCTTTATAACATAAAAGGATTTTTCGTTGATTCCCCACAAATTGAGGCAAAAAAACAAAACTATCTTAATACCTGGGACGCAATAGACTGGAGAACAGAAAACGAACTATAATATTATGGGCGAAAGGAATGATTCATTATGTTTCTATTAAAATGCATACCATTAGTAATCATATTTTTTGTCGTCCCATTTTTTCTTGGGAATTTACTAATTTACAAAAAAAATCCCTATATGGAATGTCTTTCCTGTGAAAAGTACATACTAGGGCATTTTGCTGCCTTGGCGTTATTCTGGGTTTTATGTGTACCTATGGCATTTTTAAGGACATCCTTTACTTTTTTGGCTATTGTTTATTCCATCTGCCTGATATTTTTATGCTGTATTTCATTTGCGATATGCCATAAGGAAAGACCATTAAGCAAAATGGTATCAAAAGTAAAAAGGCTTCAGTTCACACGCTTTGAAAAGATATATCTCCTTCTTTTCTTATTGCTCCTGGGAATTCAGCTTTATTTTGCCATGTTTTACGAATCTACCGTTTGGAGCTATGATGATTATGACTATGTTGTGCGTTCCCTTGATACAATAACCAGTGACCACATGTCAACGATTAATGTCATATCTGGAGAAGAGATATCGTTCTCCTTTAAACGTGTGTTGAACTCCTGGGACATTTATATTTCGTATCTTTCTAAACTGTCCGGATTTCATGTGACCACAGTGGCTCATACCATAATTCCGACATGCTTTTTGCTTATTGGCTACCTTGTATATACATATATTGCAAAACAACTATTTGATCAGCGGGAAAATAGGCTAATATTCCTGTGCATTCTTTCCGTTGCCTTTATATTTGGTTTATATTCCCCTTATTCCTTAACCTTTCGCCTATTGGTAACTCTTTGGCAAGGAAAGGCCGTTTTATCATCAATTGTCATACCATTTTTAATATTCTTTTTACCTGATGTTTATAATCAGGACTGGAATTCCAGAACAGCATTCGATTTACTCATTATATCAATGGCAGCCTGTTCTCTTACTATGATGGGTTCCGGCATGTCCATTATCATCTATACAGTCATGCTTTTTGTCATATCATTATATAGGCGGAACCTAATCGGTTTACGCTATTATATTTGTGGTTGTGTCATTCCGGCATTACAGATGCTACTGTATTTAATTATGAGGTAATTACATGGATATTTTACAATTTTTTTATAATATGACAAATATTTTATGGGGCACTTACGGATTTCAGACTCTTTTCTATTTCAGCCTGATATTAATAATAACGTTAGAAAAAGAAAAAATTATCCGAGCGAGGTGGTTCGGATACTGTGGATGCATGTTACTTATGATTTACAATCCCATCATGTATTTTGTTTTTATCTTTATTTTTGGTACAGGAAGCGGCTTCATTCCATATTACTGCCGGCTCTTCTGCCTTATCCCAATTGTATTTGTGATTGCATATGCAGTTGTCCTTATACTGCAAAAAAAATCTGGCTGGAAAAAGTTTTGCTGTACGCTTCTTATGCTCTTTATCATTGCTATTAGCGGCCATAGTGCATACGGAGAAAGCTGGTTCATAAAAGCCTCTAATGTTAATAAAGTTCCTGCTGACGTTATAGAGATTTGTACTTTTTTCCCAGAGTCAGCTAGCTGTATTCCAATCATGGTTCCTACTGATTTAACAGTATATATGCGGCAAATGGATTCACGCTTCAGTATGCCTTATGGAAGGAACCAAAATACGGACATCAGCAACCAGCTTCAAAGCGAAGCTCAAAATATAGAACTTATTCTTGATTATGCTGTTGAGACAGAAACAGATTATATTGTGAGCCTTTATACAGAAGAGCTTTTAGCGCAATACGTCAATTGGGGATGTGAAGTAATTGGCATAACCGATAAATATATGGTTTTAAAGCAACATTGTCCCAAACATATATCCATGGTAGCCGAAACCAATATCACATGGAAGAATACGAGGTGAATGATTACGGAACAGTTTGATAGGATCATTATAGGAGCGGGACTATATGGCTTGTATTCTGCCCTCTTCTGTTGCAAGCTTGGACAGAAGGTACTTGTTTTAGAGCGGGATCCGGCACCCTTTCAGCGTGCCACATACATAAATCAGGCAAGAGTACATCAGGGATACCATTATCCACGCTCTCTTTCTACAGCGTTGAAGTCCGCAGGATATTTTGAGCGTTTTAACAAGGATTATAATTTTTGCATTAACAAGGAGTTTGACCAGCTTTATGCAACATCCAGTAAATACTCTTGGTCTGACGGCAAACAGTTTAAAGATTTTTGTCGGGCGGCAAATATCCCATGTGAAGAATTGTATCCAGGGAACTACTTCAAAAAGGGAATGTGTGATGGTGTGTTCCGAACGAGAGAATACACATATGATGCCATGATCCTTAGAAACTACTTCCTGGACAAGCTTACTGGATTTGAGAATGCTGTTTGTATGGAATGTGGCTGTCAGATTGTTGGCATCGAAAAGACAGCTGACGCTTACGTGGTTTATACAAAAGATAGAAAATCGTACAGCAGTAATTTTATTCTCAATGCAACATATGCCAGTACGAATCAGATTCTGGATATGGCCGGATTTGATAAATTTGGAATTAAATATGAGCTCTGCGAGATCATCTTATGTGAGGTAAATGAAAAGTTGAAGAATATCGGTTTTACAGTGATGGACGGTCCTTTTTTCTCCATTATGCCTTTTGGCAAGTCCGGATTCCATTCGCTTACATCCGTTACCTTTACCCCCCATACGACAAGCTATAAGGAGGTTCCTGTTTTTGCCTGTCAGAGCCAAAGTAATGGATTCTGCTCAAATGCAAGCCTGGGAAATTGTAATGATTGTCCGGCGAAGCCAACAACGGCCTTTCCTTATATGTCCCATCTCGCCCAAAAATATATGCTCGATGAATATAAGTTTACATACAGGCAGTCACTGTATTCTATGAAACCAATACTTATGAGTTCAGAAATAGATGATTCAAGACCTACAGTGATAAGAAAAAATTCCGTGGATCCTACTTTTATCAGTGTACTCTCTGGAAAAATTAATACTGTATATGATCTTGATGAGGTGCTTTTGTGATGGAAAATAAAGAAAAAAATTTTATATCTGCGGTTATCTATGTACACAATGCAGAAAATTGTATTAGTAAATTTCTAAAAGCAATTGCCAGCGTCCTGGAAGAGAATTTTGAGCGTTCTGAGATTATATGTGTGAATGATTCGTCAGATGACAACAGCTTCAATGTAATTAAAACAGCGAGTGAATCGGTAACAAAAACCAGCATATCTGTTGTTAACATGAGCTATTTTCACGGATTGGAACTTGCCATGAATGCTGGTGTAGATTTGTCCATAGGAGATTTTGTATTTGAGTTCGATAATACTGTGCTTGATTTCGACACATATTTCATCATGGATATTTATCGGCGCTTCCTCGAAGGCTATGATATTGTTAGTGCTTCACCAGCTAAAAAGGAACGGCTGACATCAAAAGCTTTTTATTGCATATTCAACCAGTTTGCCAATTTATCATATAAGATATCAACAGAAAGCTTCCGGATACTTAGCCGCAGAGCCATTAACAGGATCAGTTCTATGAACAAAACAATCCTATACAGAAAGGCCATGTATGCCAACTGCGGGTTGAAAACAGATAACATGAAATATCCAGTTAAAAAAGGGATCAGCAATATGACCAATATAAAGGAGAGGCACTACCGAACTCGCTTGGCAGTAAATTCCTTAATACTCTTTACCGAAGTGGGATATCGATTTTCCATGATCATGACCATGTTGATGATGCTGATTAGTGTGTTCACAGTCGCGTATACAGTAATAACATATTGCACATCACATCCAGTAAAAGGATGGACAACTACTATCCTGTTCCTGTCTGTATGCTTTTTGGGGCTATTTGGAATCCAAACAATTATTGTAAGATATCTTCAATTGCTTGTGGATATGGTATTCAAACGAAAACATTATAGCTTTGAAAGCATAGAGAAGCTAACGAAATAAGAAAGGACGGGACAATATGAATGCACTTGTGGGATATACTGGTTTTGTAGGAAGTAACCTTTATGCCAGCGGGGATTTTGATGCAGGTTACAATTCCCAAAATGTACAAGATGCCTATGGAACCAATCCAGAGCTTTTAGTCTATGCTGGTCTTCGTGCCGAGAAGTATCTTGCTAATAACGATTCTGTAAAGGATTTGGAACAGATCGAGATAGCAAAGGCAAATATTTGTAAAATAAATCCAAGGAAGCTGATATTAATATCAACAGTAGATGTATTTAAAGAACCATGGGATGTAGATGAAAACTCTGGCATTAATACCAAAGGCCTTCATGCATATGGATATAACAGATATTTGTTGGAGTGCTGGGTAAGAGAGCATTACCCAGATGCATTGATTATCCGCCTGCCAGGACTATTTGGTAAGAACATGAAAAAGAATTTTATTTATGATTATATAAATATGGTTCCTTTTATGCTTGATGATAAAAAATTTGTTGAACTATTTACGAAGGAACCATTACTTGAGAATTACTATGAGCCCCTCAATAACGGATTTTATAAGGTAAAAATACCCGATTGCAAACGGGAGGTATTAAAAGATATCTTCCGCTCTCTTGGGTATTCTGCTCTTAATTTTACGGATAGCCGCAGCACATACCAGTTTTACAATCTGGCTCATCTTTGGAAAGATATCAGAACTGCTCTTAGGGCCGGTATTACCTTATGGCATCCTGCAACAGAGCCAGTATCCGCCGGAGAATTATACAAATATCTGACTGGAGACAAATTTGTAAACAAGCTGGACGGCAAACCTGCATTTTATAATTGTAAAACCATTTACAGCGATCTATTTGGCGGTAGGGATGGATATCTATGTAGTAAAACGCGTATTATGATTGAAATAAAAACTTTTACAGAAGGTGTTGGAATATGAAAAAGAAACATATAGGAATCGTTGCTGGTTCAATAGCTGTCCTCATATTAATTCTTTTAATAGGACCAATTGACATCTTTTCCCATGGATATTATTGTGATGAAATCGACGTGGAACAAATCGCAGATGCAGACAAACTTGGATTAGTTGATCTTGATGATCCTGCCTGTATCGTAGAATTTACACCACTTAAGCTGCATTTTGCCGGAGTGGAATTATATCTGGCAAAGCAACCCCAGAAAAGCAGCGGTGTACTAACAATGGCAATATACAACGATTCGGGAAAACAGCTTGATGAGGTCAGAATTCCTTTAGATAAGGTTAAAGCTTCTAGCTGGTACAAAGTATATACCAATACAAATTTAACGAAGAATAAAAAATATACACTGAAATTCTCGGTTTCTGGAAGTGCATCTATACCAGCATTCATGCTTGTGGATGAAGTATATCTTCCAGATGAGTCGAATTCTGGAGATATTCTAATAAATTATGCATACAGTGAATCTACTTTTTCTTTTCAGGAAAAAACAATTATTATAATGTTTATCCTAGCACTATGGGGAATGGCGGGAAGCTGTTTCTTAGCAGATAAAAAATTACGAAAATATGTAAAAACAGTAATCTCTTTTATGCTTTTATCTGCCATATTATCATGGAATTATATGTATAGCTCCATAAATAGTTCAAAGACTACTTTTTTAAAATTTCAGGTTGATTCAGAAACCTTAGTCACTGGTGCTATACATGCTGCACGTGATGGATTAAATCTGACAGATAAAAACGGAAACCATTATGGATTAGGTAGATATTGCAATCTCATAGGGGTTTTGGAAAAGTATGGGCTTGAGTATCTTTCGGATAATAACTGGCAGGAGGGATATTCCAAAACAATGCCGGTAATTATTGTAAATTCAAATGATATTACAAAAAAAATTGCTGTCGTTGGAAATTATATTCAATTCAAAAACGGAGAAGAGTATAGGATTACAGACATAGTTGACGATGAAATAACTATAAAAATAGAATTGGATGCAGATCAGCTTCTTTCTTCGGCAAAAAACGGAAGCCTTGACGATACTGTATTCTTCGATTCTTCACATAAAAAAATTGATAAAAGCCTGGTAACTGTATATGAGAGCCAATATGGCCTGCAAGGAAGACTTTTTGGTTATTTGGCCAAGCATATATCTGAAGAAAATACATTGGAACAACTTCATTTATTTTGTGCTCTTATTACAGCGTTTGTATTTGTAGTAATTGTTATACTTATTAACTCAAAATATAATCCCTTATTGGCAGGATGTTTTTATTTCACCTTTTTGCTCTCACCGTGGATAATAAATTTTGCGAGAAATTTATATTGGGTCGAATTCACATGGTTTATCCCAATGGCTGTGGGACTTCTATGTTCATGGAAGGTTGCTTCTCGGAAATGGAGAATATTTTGCTATATTTCCGCTTTCATAGCAATAACATGCAGATGCCTATGCGGCTATGAATATATTTCTGTCATTATGATGGGACTCATATCATTTATGGTTATTGACTTACTACTTGCATTGCAAAAAAAAGAGAAAAAGCATGCATCTTTATTATTTAAAACAACACTCATTTTAGGGATAATTGCGCTTACTGGATTTATGACTGCTATCTGTATTCATGCGTCACTTAAGGGGAATGGAAGTATAACAGAAGGGATAAAAAATATCATTGAAGATGTCGCTCTTAGAAGAACAAATAAAGCTAATCTTAATGATTTTGATAGCCTATATTGGCCATCAATAAATGCTTCTGTATGGGAAGTCTATAGTATGTATTTCCACTTCCCGAACGACGTTATCATTGGAATTACGGGAAATTTATTCCCATTGCTCTGCTTAATTCCTATTGGAATTTTTATAAACGAGTATAAGAACAGGAAAATAGATTTTGAAACAATATTTATGTACATATTCTTCTTCCTTGCCTCCATATCATGGTTTTGCCTTGGAAAGTCCCATTCGTACAACCATACGCATATCAATTTTGTGCTATGGTATTTCGGATTTGTACAAACATGTTTTTATATAATTATTAGTAGAATTGTCAGCGTGATATCACCAAATAAAAACAATGTTGAGACAAAACATCGGGCATAACCGAAATAGATATTATGAAAGGTAAAGTCATTGCTAAGAAAGGCGGGCAAATAAACAAATGAAACTATCTATTTCAAATATAGGTTGGTCCGGGGCAGATAATAGCTGCGTATATGGCATTATGAGTAGTTATGGTTTCTCTGGACTTGAAATAGCTCCTACAAAAATTTTTCCAGAGTCACCCTATGAAAAACTGGATTCAGCAAGGGTATGGCGGGAAGAATTGCAGCGGAAATACGGTTTTGTTGTTTCTTCCATACAGTCAATTTGGTATGGACACTCTGAAACAATATTCGGAAGCAAAGAAGAACGAAAGATTCTTTTTGATTATACGAAAAAGGCTATTGATTTCGCTGAGGCAATTGGCTGCAGCAATTTGGTATTTGGCTGCCCGAAAAATCGCTCTATTACAGACTCTGAAGATGTAAACGTTGCTATAGATTTTTTTAAGAAGCTTGGCACTTATGCATATATGCACCATACTGTCATTGCTATGGAGGCTAACCCGCTAATCTATAATACGAACTTCCTTAATACAACCGAGGAGGCAATGAAATTCGTGGAGCAGGTTGATTCAAAGGGCTTTTTGCTGAACCTTGACACTGGGACAATGATTGAAAATTTTGAGAATATTTCTATATTCAGGGGCAAAGGACATCTTATTAACCACGTCCACATAAGTGAACCAGCGTTAAAGCCGCTTCAAAAGCGAAAGCTTTATATGGAACTGGCAGAGATGCTCCGAACGATGGATTATCAGAAGTTTATATCCATAGAAGTTGGTCGGCAGGATCATATACAAAGACTTTCTGAAATGATGGAATATGTGAAGGAGATATTCGGATGATAAAAGCAATAGAAAAATTAGGATTACTAAACCAAAGACATTCAGTTTCAATACAGGGGGGGATCAAGGGGCTTAAGAATTTGATTGTTGCAAATAGGGGATTTTTACTGAGTATTTTGCTTTGCTTTTTCCTGATTTTATTTCATTCGCTTGGTGCTGGACACTTTGTGAATTTTTATCCTATCAATGGTACATTCCAAAATTTTAATCCTGTCCGAAGATTATTAGGCGGACAAATACCTTACAGAGATTTCCAAGATTATCTCGGGATGGGACATTTATATATTGGGAGCATATCGACATTCCTATTTGGTGGAACGTATCGTTCAAGCCTAATGGCATTCTCTTTTTTGACTCTTTCCAGTTTTGCTGGAATTTCATATGTAATTGGAAAAGTAGTTTTGGAAAAAAAGAATCTGCTATTATTGGCACAAATATTGTGATAACTATTTTGCTGATTCATCCGCTGGTATTCATAAACACTCTTGCTGGAACCGAGGAAATACGAGATGCCGTGAATTCCGCTCTCGGTACGGGTAACAGTGCAAGACTTGTGAGAGGGCTCGTTCTTCCGCTATCATGTGGTTTAATATGGATTGCAAAAAAGATAGCTGACCGTATCATAAAGAAAGAAAAATTGTGGAAATATAGTGCCATAATAGGTATTGTTGCCGGAATCTCCTTTGTATGGAGCAATGATTTTGGAATTAGCTGCTGGATATGCCTTGCGCTAATGACCTTTGTAGTGGTTTTTTCAACAAAAAGGAAATTCATCATATCAATCAAGCATACCCTTATAGAATTAGTTGTATCATTTATTACCCTGTTTATTGTAGTCGAGATTACTACTTTTGGCCATTTCAATAATTGGGCGAACGCCACATTTGGAACCGGAGGCTACCAGCAGTGGTACTATAATTCTGAAAAGAGTTATTACCTCTGGGATATTGATACATCTTTTGCTGTCCTTCTACAGGTTGGATTATGTATCTATTATCTTACAAAGATGATCTCCGCACGTTGGCAAACGCCAAAGAAACGGATAAAAGATATCGTTCTAGCTTATATAAATATGGTATGTGTATGCGCCGTTCAGGAATACAGGTTATTAAGCGGTGGTAATAATAGAGAATATGCTCTATCCGTTCTTTTTTTAACAATAATGTTTGAACTAATTTATTATATCGCGCAAAATATAGATCATGTAAAGGCAAAACACATTGCGTTTGTTATATCTGTTATTTTTAGTACAGCATGGCTTATTTCCTCAATAAAGAACGAGATTGTGTTTTACAACTTAACAGACCGCGATGGTGTTTATGTTGAGCAAATGGACGGATACATGAAGGGCTTGTTGGGAGACAGCCTTCTGAAAACTGACGAATTTTTGAATGGAGAAGAATTCTTTGCGACTTATGCGTCAGCACAGGAGGTTGTATCAGGCACATGGCAACCGTCAGGGAGTGATTATATTATACATGTGCTTGGAGACTCGCAGCGAGATAATTATCTTCGTGCCTTTCATGCGCAAAATTACAGATATGTTGCAACTATAAAGGAAACATATACTGACTGGGAATATTGGATCCAAAGAGCCAACTGGTTCCTATATCGTAATATTTACAAAAATTGGCACCCGGTTTTTGCAAATGCCTATGAGCTTTATTGGGAGAAAAACAAAGGCGGAGAATGCAATACAATCACCAGTGGGTTTGATATTCGTTTAGAGGAGTTAGATGATGCCACAAATAAAGTCATTGTTCAATGCGAAAATGCCGTTAATGGAATAGCGGATGTATATATTGATTATAAAGTCTGCAACAGAAGAAATAAAAGTTCCCTATTTAACATACAAAAAAACCTTAAGGTAGAGAATACAGGTACTGTTTACGCTACTCAAGGTGTACAATATGAATCAAATTATCTAAGATCAGAATCTGCGGAATACATACCTATTCCAATCATTAATGGTTATGGTGAGGTCACTCTGTCAGCTAATCCTGGGAAAAGTGCATATCTCAAATTAAATGATTACAGGTGCGAAGTCATTTTTGCCGTCACATCAGATTACCTTGAATTTGCAAATATTGAAAATCTGGATAATGTAAGCGTAATAAGCATTCCGAATACAGAAAAATACAAAAATGCAATTTCAGGAGGAAATAGCGTTATTTATAAAGATGATACTTACAATATACGTGAAATAAACCAGGATGATACTTATATATACATAAAAGTGGATGGTATCATATCACCCGCAGTAGAAAATATCATAAAATTATCGAGGTGAATACCATGAAAACGAGAAATACCGGGCTAGAGCGTGTTTGAAAATTGCTTTCTGGCAGCTGTGCGTTACACTTTGTGGGAG
>CAJUQB010000074.1 GCA_910588285.1 uncultured Lachnospiraceae bacterium | reverse complement strand
GGCGACTTTTCAATGGGCTGGATGCGTTACAGTTCGCGGCCGGTTAGGCCGTGAATTGTAACGATGTATACGAAAAAAATTGGCAAATGGTTACCGGGTGTGCTAAAATTGTGCCATGGGGCACTGCCGGGATAAGATGGGAGCGCCAGGATAACGAGCAGGCAGGAGGGGATGGGATGAATCTGGGAAGCAGGCTGGAGGAGATTTTAAAGGACAGAGGCATGACAGTGACGCAGCTGGCCCGGGAGGCCGAGGTGTCTCCCCAGACGCTGTACGCCATGATACGCCGGGACAGCAACAAGGTGGATATGAATATCATGGCCCGAATTTTGCAGGCGCTTCAGATGGAGCTTGCGGAGTTTGTGGAGCTTGCGGGAAGAGAGGCGCCGGCCGGGCGGAAGCAGCAGGCTGCAGCAGGAGCAGAAGAGAAGACGGCTAAGGAGGAAGAGCGGGAAGAAACGACAGAGAAGCGGTCCGGACGGCGGGAGATGGAGACGTATCTGCTGTAGGCGGCAGCTGTTATGATTCGGGAGTTAAAAGGGGCTTTGCCATATTGTGCCGGCAAATGGCACAACACGTATTCTTCTTTGCTCCGGGCTCCGAATCTAAGTGCTTCTAACATGTTCTGGGCAAGACATTGCTTACGGACGCAACCGCCCTCTATGTGCCGTCCGTGGCGCAGATCGGGCTTTCGTCGGCATCCCTGCCGCCGAATTGCTGGACATTTGACAGAACATGAAGAAGCACTAAGGTTCTGCGCAGTCGTAAATCAGAATACGTGTTGTGCCATTTGCCAGTAACAGTTTTGGACAGCCCCTTTTGACGCCCGAATCATGTTATGCAAGAATACAGAATGAATGATTTTATGGAGGGATCAGGATGAATCACATTACGAAAGTTATGGAACATTTTTGGATTTTTGAGGAAGAGGGCGTTCGTTCTTTTTTCTTTGAGGGAAGGGAGAGGGCCATGCTGGTGGATACGGGGTTTGGGACGCTGCGGCTTCGGGAGATGGCCCGGGAGCTGACGCAGCTTCCTATCATGCTGGTAAATACCCACACGGATAAGGATCATACGGGATGCAACCGGGATTTTAAACCGGTCTATATGCATCCGGCAGAAATGGATTATTATAAAAATGCATTGCCTGCGGGCTGTTCCATGGAGGATGTGTGTCCGCTCTGGGAAGGCGAGGTGATTGATCTGGACTACTGGAGGTTTGAAGTAATTTTGACGCCAGGGCATACCCCCGGAAGCATTATGCTGCTGGAGCGGGAAAAGCGTATGCTTATTTCCGGTGATACGATTCAGGACGGGGATATTTTTATGTTTGGGCCTGGGCGCAATATGCCTGCATTTCAATGCAGCCTCAAGAAAATGATCGCTATGGCAGATGCCTTTGATTCCATCTGGCCGTCTCATGGAAGCTATCCCCTGAAGCCGGATATCATTTCCGGGATTTTAAAAGGCTCCCAGGAGCTGGCAGCAGGGAAGCTGTCGGGAGTGGAGCCGCCCTGGCCGATGCCCTGTAAGAAATATGTCTGTGAGGCAGCGGCTTTTATGTATGAATAGAGAGGAAAATTGCGGTAAAAACCAGGCTGCTGCGCCTTCCTTCCCACCGGCGCGGCGGCCCGGAGCATAGCGATGACTCCGCCGCAAATGGGGATGGTATCCAGAATCGACACCGCAAACAGTGCGATTCGGTGCATGGCCCCTGCAGATACCCCGATGGTTTCTGCCATTGGCAGGAATACATTGGAGGAAAAGGCAAGTCCTGCAATGGAATCTCCGGACAGGAAGCCGGAAATAGAAGCAAAGATTCCAAAGGTGAGCTCTGCGGGCAGCGGCAGGCCGGAGAAGATGCCGATGACCATCCCGAAAGCGCTTGTGGCTGACACGATAGCCGCATATCCCATCTGGGCGGCCATAACCAGGATGACCGACGCAGCCGCCGCGGCCCCTGCGGTCAGAGCGGAATTGATGGATTTTGGTCCCCGTTTTTATCTGCCTTATTCACAAAGGAGCGGATCCACAGCACATTGAGGAGAAGCATAGCTGCCGCGCCCAGGAGGCCGGGGATCAGGGCAGCCGTTGAATTGATGCCAAAGAAGGCGCTTGCCAGTACGTTGGTGTAGAGGGGCGTGCCCGGACAGCAGCAGGCAATGGCAAGGGTGCCTGCCAGCATGCCGGCCGTTGACCGCTTGGGGATATCTGCCTTCCGGAAAATGGTAATCCCCATGGGAATCAGGCAGAATACTGCCACATACACATTCATGCCGCAAATACACAGCAACAGCGCCAGCGGCCAGGACCGGGCGGCCCTGATCAACTTCTTTGGCCGGGACACCGCGATCCACCACATCAACAACTGGATGGGAGATGAGGAGAAGATCATACAGATGTCCAGGGGAGAGCTGGACGTGGCCAGGGTGCTGCTGATGCCAAACGGAGAGATATAGAAAGCGGGGGATATGGGTGACGGAAAAAAGAAACATTGCGAAAAAGATAGACAGGATCATATTTAAGGCCATGTGGGGCGTGTCCGTACTATCCGGCCTTCGTTGAGACTACATTTCAAACAGATCCGCATGGGTTCCAGTTCTGTCCAGATAGAGGGCATTCCCATCTATGCGGTATATGAGTAGCCAGTCCGGAGTAATATGGCATTCCCTTCGGCCAGCATAATTTCCAACAAGCGCATGGTCTTTGGTGGCGGGCGGCAACGGTGCCGGGGTGCGGAGGGCATTCACAACTTTGATCAGCAGGCTCATGTCATACCCCTGCTTTATGCACCGCTTTCTGTCCTTTTTGAATTTGGAGGTAGCATTTATCTCTAACATGTCATTCCTTCGCATCCAGCATTGCAAAGAAGTCTTCTGCGCTGCCTTTGAAATGCTGTCCGCTGCCGGTTCGTATCATTTCATTCGTTTCAGCAAAGGCTTCCGGTGTTTCGGCATTTGGCGTAAATTCAGGATGTACGTTTGCTCCGGACAGTTCGCCCAGGCCTTCAAGCATATTGATAACGAAAATCATTTGGCTTTCCGGCAGGCGGTCTATCATGTTTTTGGCTATTTCCTGATAACTCATGGTATGCACTTACTTTCATTCTGGATAAGATCAAGCAGACTAATTGTTCATTGCTGTTGTATATCATGCTGATAGCCTCCTTTCAAAAGAATTGACTAAAGGATAAACTAAAATCGTGAAAAAGTCAATCATTATTAAATATAAGTAAGTACTTTTCACGGAGTGGGGAAATAAGGCAGAGCGCCGGAATACCGCGGAGGCGCGGAAGGACGCAGAGGAAGCAAAAGAGGCCTTGGAGAATATGATAAAGGCCTTCATTCTTGAGTGCCAGGGCTCATCTTTTAATGTTAAGAATCAATTCCGGACAGCTGCTGCTGGCTCAGATAATCCTTATGGATTGCCTGGGCCAGTTCTTTTATGATGGGATTCCCAGGCCAGTTATTTCCCGATTTTTTGACAAATGCCTTTCCGGCCTGTTGATAATACTGGAAAGAACTGGTATAATCCTTTTTAACCCAGTATCCGCCAGGAATACCTGCGCAAATACAAGCGTAGGTATTCCTGCGCAGCAAATACAAAGGATAAAGATAAGGATAAGGAAATGGCATTTACGGATTTGGCTTTTTTGTTTGTTTTTTTACCGGCTGCATTATTGCTGTATTATCTGACTGCCAATAAGGGGAAAGAATTGATTTTGCTGGCGGTAAGCTTATTTTTTTATGCATGCGGCTCCCCCAGATACATGCTCCTTCTGGTGGTATCCCTGATCATAAATACAGCCCTGGGATATGCCATGGGGAGGCTGCGGGAAAGGCGGACCCTGGCGTTTTCCCTTCTGATTCTTGGAATTGTATTCCAGGGGGGGGCATTGGTCTATTATAAATATTTTGATTTTGCCGCCTCCATGATGAGCGGGGGCATTCAGGCTTCCCTGGAAGCAGATAACCTGCTGCTGCCCCTGGGGCTTTCCTTCTATACCTTCAAAGCAATTTCTTATCTGGCGGATGTGTACCAGGGAAAAACAGAGGGGAATGCACCCCTTACAGCCATGGTATATTTATCCTTTTTTGGGCAGATCCAATCAGGGCCCCTGTCCAGGTACGATACCTTTGCCAGTGCAAAGGGCGGGATAAATCGGGAGCTGCGCTCCTGGGGCGTCATACGATTCATGACCGGGTTTGGAAAAAAGATTATTTTGGCAAATGTGCTGAGTAACATTGTGACAGAGGTTTTTGATACAGCCCAAGAGCTGTCAACGCCGCTGGCCTGGCTGGGGGCCGTCTGCTTCAGCCTGCAGCTGTACTATGATTTTTCCGGATATTCGGATATGGCAATCGGGATCAGCGGGATGTTTGGCTATGAATGCCCGGAGAACTTCCGATATCCCTACACCACCAGAAGCATTGGAGAATTTTGGCGCAGGTGGCATATTACCCTGGGAGCGTGGTTTCGGGATTACATCTATATTCCCATGGGCGGTTCCAGAGCGGGGAAGGCAAGGCTGTATCTGAATTTGCTGGCAGTATGGCTTCTTACCGGCTTATGGCATGGTGCGAACTGGAATTTTGTGGTATGGGGATTGGGATATTTTGTATTGATTGCCTTTGAAAAAGCAACAGGGATTCCCAATCGTTTGAAAACCTCGGCAGGGAAAAATATGTATCGCATTTTTGCGCTGCTTTTTATTAATTTTCAGTGGGTGCTCTTCCGGAGCGCAAGCCTTCAGAAGGGGCTGGATTTTATGAAGGTCATGCTTGTTCCAACCAGGAGTGAATCTGCTGCCGGCAGGGCGGGGTTCCTGCTGCAGGATTACCTTGTATTTCTTGTGGCTGCCGTCCTGTTTGCCATGCCCGTTGTGCCTGCCTGCAGGAGGCTTGTCAGCCGCAGGCGCAGGATCGAGGGCTGCTATTATGTGCTGTCTGTGGCAGGGCTTTGCGTGATGTTTCTCATAGCCTTGTCTTTTGCGGTGAGTGGACAGAATAATCCATTCCTGTATGCAAATTTTTAGGAGGGATCGATATGGAACGGATAAGGAACAAGGCTGCCGCTATTTTGTTTTTCCTTTTTCTCGGTGTATTTGCAGTTATCCTCCGGGCGGATAAAGGGATTTCCCGGATGCTGGACCCATTTCTACCAAATCAGAAGGAGGCAATCGAGGTGATGGAGGGAATGGAAGAGGCAGGAGAGCAGCCCTTGGAGGAGCGTGTGACAGCCGGTATGGCCTCCATGAATGAAGAGCTCCTGGAGCAGCTGCCGGTAAAAAACAGCCTGATTGAACTCAGCGGCCTGGTTATGAAGGGCTGCGGGGTGCAAAGCTACTATGACCGTACTTATGGAATGAATATCACCTCCAATGGCTACAATGTAGGAAGCTATGCCAAGACGTCAACGGATTTTGAAGTGGAGCAGATGATCGGATTCCAGCAGTATCTGGATTCGCTGGGGATCCATTTGCTGTATGTCAATGAGCCTGCAAAATATATTGACGATTCCTTTTACCAGGAGGAGTTCGGGGGCGCGTCCTATTTGAACCGCAATGCGGATCTCTTCCTGTCCAGGATTGGGGAGGCGGGGATTGATGCCATTGATCTGCGCAAAAATATTCAGGAGGAAGGTCTGGATCCCTTAAGCCTGTTCTATCGGACGGACCATCACTGGACGGTCCCGGCCTCCAAGTGGGCGGCAGAGAAGATTGCAGAGCGCCTGAACGAAGCATATGGCTATCACATTGATATGAGCCTGTATGCGGATGAGAATTTTCATGTTTCCGAATATAAAAACGCATGGCTTGGGGAGCAGGGGAAGAAGGTGGCAAAAAGCTATATCGGCCTGGATGATTATTGCATGATGGAGCCGAAATATGAGACAAGCTATACCATAGCCCGGCCGGAGGGAGATCTGACCGGGGATTTTGGGCTGTTTATCAATAAGGGCATCTACAGCGTACAGATGGATCCCTATCTGGCTTCCTCCTGGCATTATTCCTATTATGCGTACAATATGGAAATGATCCACAATGAGCAGGCGGATTATGGGAAGGTGCTGGTTTTGGGGGATTCCTTTGAGACGTCCATGCTTCCTTTTTTGACGTTGGGAATCCGGGACGTCCGGCTGGTGGTCCCCAGGGATCTGGGAGAGATGAGCGTGCGGGAGCTGGTTGCAGCAGAGGAGTATGATACGGTGATCATTGCTTATGTCCAGTCTGTGATCGGGGCCCATGATGAGGAGGGGAATGCAGATTATCGGATGTTTTGGCTGGAGTAAAGGGATGTGTTAGTGGGATGATGTATCAATGTGCCAGCAAAGAATCGAAATTCAGGAGTGATAACATGAACAGACCTGTTACAACATTATTTATGCTGATGTCAGTTGACGGAAAAATAAGCACCGGCGCAGCAGACATTTTAGATGTGGACAAAGATTTTCCCAATATTGCAGGCGTTCGAGAAGGCCTGCACCAGTATTATGAAATAGAGCAGACAACAGATTTATGGTCCTTCAATTCTGGCCGGGTTCAAGCCAAAATCGGTGTCAATACAAGGGAAACGCCGGATAGAACGCCCGTATCCTTTGCGGTAATAGATAACAAGCATTTGAATGAAAACGGGATACAGTATTTATGTGCGCGCTCAAAACAGTTTGTGCTGATTACCTCAAATGCAAAGCATCCGGCATTTAACATCGTGCAAGATAATTTTCATATTATGTATCAGGAAGAATTATCGTTAAAAGATGCACTGATAAGGCTGAAATCAGAATATGGCTGTGAGAGCATAACGATACAAACCGGGGGGACGCTCAATGGCTTATTTCTTCGTGAAAAGCTGTTTGATTATGTTGACATTGTGGTTGCTCCGGTTTTGATTGGCGGCAAAGATACATCCACTCTAATTGATGGCAAATCCCTGGTTTCACAAAGCGAATTGTCTAAATTAGGTGTTCTGAAGCTGCAGGAATGTGTTATTTTGGAGAACTCATATGTAAGACTGCGCTATGAGGTAATTCACGGATAGCATCACGTGTATTCTAAGGAAACGCCGGCTGAACTGCCGCGGGATCAGCTTACGGGCAAGTTTAAGAGCAAAAAGGATATTGTTCTGCAGGGGGCCAATCAGGCTGGCTGGAGGGCGAATGTCACGCCGGAGTTTTTTCGGCTGTCCATCGGTCTGAGGGCGCCGCAGCTCTGCAGGCAAGTACACCGTTCGTTCCATGATCAGCAGACAAACAGAGCCTTTGCAAATCCAGGCAGCTCCTGGTATTTCAATAGAAACAGTTCCCAAAATGCAGGAAAACCACAAGACAGGGATCAGCTGTTGGATACAGAGTACCGAGATTCGGCAAAGGGGATTTGTTTGAGGAAATGAAAGAAACCGAATGAAGGCAACAAAAGCAGATGCATTTTGATTTTCAGGTTGATAATGTTGCAGAAATGGTTAAGAAAGCGGAAGCATTGGGCGCCCAAAAAGCAGAAAATCAATTTGGCGGGAATGAGTTCGTAACTATGTTTGACCCGGCAGGACATCCGTTTTGCTTATGCAGGAAGTAATGTCACATTTTGAGAAGTTTAAAAAACTCGTGTAGTTTAGTGTTAGAAATCAAATGAAAAACGTAGATATTTACACGAATATGTGCTATACTATGGCTGAGCCGTAAGGAGGGTCGCTATGTATAGAAAAGTTATGAGCTTCTTGGAAGCGTGGAAAGAAAACGAACACCGCAAGCCCCTGATTTTGCAGGGAGCAAGACAGGTCGGAAAAACTTACTCGATTTTAGAGTTCGGACGCAGCCACTACGAAAATGTGGCATACTTTAATTTTGAAACCAATCCAAAGCTGAACGAAACCTTTGAAGAAAATATCAGCCCTGATTATCTGATCCCCATTTTATCGCACATCGCAAGTCAGACGATAGTAAAGGAAAAAACGCTGATCGTATTTGACGAGGTACAGCTTTGCGAACGGGCTTTGACTTCTCTGAAATACTTTTGTGAGGACGCTCCAGACTATCATATCGTAGCTCTTGGAAGCCTGCTCGGCGTGGCGGTAGGCAGGGCGAAATTCTCTTTCCCTGTCGGCAAGGTCGATATGAAAACCCTGTATCCTATGGATATGGAGGAATTTATGCTAGCTATGGGCGAGGACGCTCTTGTAGAGCAGATTAAAAAGTGTTTTGAAACCGATTCACCGATGCCCTCTGCCCTGCACGATGCGGCAATGCTGCTTTACAGGCAGTATCTCGTTGTAGGCGGTATGCCTGAGTGCATCTTGCAGTTTACGCAGACAAAGGATTATATCCTTGTACGCCACACGCAGGACACCATACTTGCAAGCTATCTGAACGATATGAGCAAGTGCAATAATGCGAACGAAATCAAGAAAACAAGGCTTGCCTATGACAACATTACCGTACAGCTCTCAAAAAAGAATACTCGTTTTCAGTATAAGCTGATAAAGAAAGGCGGCAGAGCTTCCGAATTTGAAAACGCAATCGAATGGCTTTGTCTGTCTGGTATCGTTGCACAGGTGTATAAGGTGGAGCAAATCAAGAAGCCTTTGGAGAATTACCGTGATATTGATGCGTTCAAGATTTATGTTTCCGACTTGGGACAGCTCTGTGCAAAGAAAGACTTAGCGGCAAATGATGTCCTCTATATGGTCGAGGAGCTGAACGACTTTAAGGGCGGTATGGCTGAAAACTATGTCGATGTGCAGCTTACCATCAACGGATATAAGACCTATTATTGGGAGTCCGAGCGTGAAGCAGAGATAGATTTTGTCATTCAGCGTGCCGGTCAGCTTATCCCCATTGAAGTAAAATCGGCTGACAACACCAGAGCAAAGAGCTTAAAGGTCTATATGGACACCTATAAGCCTGCTTACGCTATCAAGCTCTCTGCAAAAAACTTCGACTTTGAGGACAATAAAAAGACCGTTCCCCTCTATGCTGCATTTTGTATCTAAAATTAATCGTAAATAAATACGATTGAATTTCTGCGTATTTCTGTGTATAATATAAGCAGTAAAATTGGAAAGGGAGAGCAGTGTATGCGTGAAACAAGAACAACAGAGTTCAAAGAAATGATTACAAATACATTTTTAAAAACAGTAAGTGCCTTTTCGAATTACGATGGCGGAGAAATATTTTTTGGCATTGATGACAATGGTAATATCAAAGGGCTGCCGGATGTAAAACAGGGGTGTCTGGATATCGAAAATAAAATTAATGACAGCATTACTCCGCAGCCTGATTATACACTGGAATTGCAGAATAATGACAGAACGATAAAACTGACTGTAAAAAGCGGGCTTCAAAAGCCATATTTATATAAATCGAAAGCATATAAGCGAAATGATACTGCAACAATAGAGGCTGATACACTGGAGCTGTCAAGACTGATTTTAGAAGGAAAAAATATCAGGTTTGAAGAATTGCCGTGTGAAGATCAAGAGCTGACTTTTGATACGCTATGTCAAAAATTAAAAGAATGTATTCAAATTGAAACTTTTAATCAGGATACCTTGAAAACGCTGAACTTATATAACAGCGCTGCCGGATATAATAATGCGGCTGGTATTTTGGCGGATAAAAATCATTTTCCGGGAATTGACATTGTGAGGTTCGGCGAGAACATCAGTGTGATTCATAAGAGAGCAACATTTGATAATATATCCATTTTGGCAGGTTACGAAAAAGTATCAGAGGTATTCAAAGATTATTATCAATATGAGGAAATACAAGGCGCCGAAAGGAAAAAGGCAGAAAAAATACCGGAGGCCGCGTTTAGAGAAGCAATCGCAAATGCGCTGATTCATAGGGCGTGGGATGTGGAGTCACAGATAAAAGTTTCGATGTTTGACGACAGAATAGAAATTATTTCTCCGGGAGGACTGCCTTCCGGAATAACAGAAGATGAGTATTTAGCGGGGAAACTTTCGGTCTTAAGAAATAGAAATCTTGCAAATGTATTTTACAGGCTGGGGTTTGTCGAAATATTCGGTACAGGAATTACACGGATAAAGCAGCTCTATGAAGAAGGATTGAAGCAGCCAGAGTTTGAAGTGTCGGAAAATACAATTACGATTGTACTTCCGGTTTTTGAGAAAAACCTGAATTTAACGGAAGACGAAAGAAAAATATATAAAATTTTAAGCAAAACAATGCTGAAATCAATGAGCGAAATTGCTCCTTACGCCCCGTTTAGCAAATCAAAGACAACACAATTACTGAAAGAGATGGGGAAAAAAGGTGTTGTGAAAATTGAAGGCAGAGGAAGGGGTACGAAGTATGTGATCAAGTAATCACCTGGCGTGAAATTGTCGAAAATCTGTCTTTTATCAGCTACGATCAAGGGATTAACTGATAAGGAGCACTGCCTATGAATTCAGCCAGACGTTTCATGGCGGCAGTATCCTTTTCCAGCCTGGGTTTTGCCAGTACGACAGGAAGCAAAACAGCAGGGGAGAGGGAGACGGCCGCTATATTTTGATGTTTGAAAAGACCAAGGCTGCTTTTGGGAAGCAGTCCCACCCCTTCTCCCACAGCCACTGCGCTCAGGATGGATTCTGGCCGGGCATGGCGCAGGATCCGCGGGTTGATACTGGCAGCATGGAACATCTGCATGCATTGGAGGTAGACAGCCGTATGGCGGTGCATCAGCAGAAAGTCTGCCTCTGCCAGCTGAGAGATGGAGAAGGAGGAAGGCACGTTTGTTTCAAGGAGTGGATGGGAGGCAGGAAGAATTGCCACCAGCTCATCATGAGCCAGAGGCAGCATTTCATAAAGAGCGGCATCCAGAAGACTTTCGCGGGCAATTGCACAATCAAAGCGCCCCCTGCTTAGGCCCTGCATTAACGCGGGCTCCTCTACCTCTTCCAAAACCAGCTGAATATCGGGATTCTGCTTGGAAAAATCAGAAAGTAATTCTGTGAGACCATACTGGGACAGGATTGGCAGGGTTCCTACCACAAGTGTGTGGCCGCAGCTTTTCTGATACCGTCTCATCCAGGTGCGCATACGCAGGTACTGCCGATGCAGCGCCAGGGCCTCCCGGTAAAATTCCTCTCCGGCATCATTCAGGCAGGCATGACGGTGCCTGCGGTCGAAAAGAGCTACCCCCAGCTCCTTCTCAAGCTTAATAATCTGTTTCGACAGGGCAGATTGGGAAATGTGCAGGAGTTCTGCTGCATCAAAAAAGGTGTTCTGCTCCGCGGCGGCAAGAAAGGCTTCCAATTGTTCAAAGGTCATGACAATTCCTCCAAATCATTCCATTATGGAATCAATTATACCATAGAGAGAATTGATTGGAAAGAAAAATCCTGATATGATAAATACAGAATATTTTGTTTAGGGACATAGGAAGGAACATTTGGAGGAGCATATGGAAGATAAGGTATATGATTTGCGGAGCGCCCTGAAACGGTTAGCGTCCATGCCGGGACAGCTGCTTACCACACAGATTCCGGTGGATCCCAGTGCAGAGCTGTCAGGGGTTTACCGCCATGTGGGGGCAGGCGGAACGGTGATGCGCCCTACGAAGGAAGGGCCTGCCATGGTGTTTGAAAATATTATAGGGCATCCGGATGCCAGGGTGGCTATCGGTATCCTGGCCAGCCGCAGACGTGTGGCGGCGCTGCTGGACTGTGAGCCGCAGGAGCTGGGGAAAAAACTGTACCATAGTGTGGATCATCCCATTCTGCCTGTGATGGCTGTGGAACCGGCGCCCTGCCAGCAGGTGGTGCATCTGGCCACAGAGGAAGATTTTGATTTAAGGCGGCTGGTTCCGGCTCCTACCAATACGCCGGAGGATGCAGGCCCTTATATCACCCTTGGGATGTGCTATGCAACCCATCCGGATACCGGACTTAGCGATGTGACGATCCATCGGATGTGTATCCAGGGAAAACGGGAGCTGTCCATCTTTTTTACGCCCGGATCCAGACATATCGGAGCCATGTCAGAGCGTGCACAGGAGCTGGGGATCCGTCTGCCCATCTCCATCAGTATTGGAGTGGATCCGGCGATTGAGATTGGCTCCTGCTTCGAGCCGCCCACAACGCCTATGGGATATGATGAGCTTGCGGTGGCGGGAGCCCTGCGGGGAGAGCCGGTACAGCTGTGCCGCTGTCTGACCGTGGAGGAGCGTGCGATCGCCAATGCGGAATATGTCATTGAGGGAGAAATTGTTCCGGGAGTGCGGGTTCAGGAGGATCAGAACAGCCATACCGGTTATGCCATGCCGGAATTTCCGGGCTATACCGGGCCTGCCAGCGATCAGTGCTGCCTGATTCAGGTAACGGCAGTGACCCATCGGGAGCATCCGATCATGCAGACCTGTATTGGCCCCAGTGAGGAGCATGTGTCCATGGCAGGGATTCCTACGGAGGCCAGTATTTTCGGTATGGTGGAGAAGGCTATGCCAGGGCGGCTGAAAAATGTGTATTGTGCCTCAGCAGGCGGGGGCAAGTACATGGCAGTGCTGCAGTTCCAGAAGCGCTCGCCCAGTGACGAGGGGAGGCAGCGGCAGGCTGCTTTGCTGGCATTCTCGGCATTCAGTGAGCTGAAGCATGTATTTCTGGTGGATGAGGATGTGGATTGCTTTGACATGAACGACGTGCTCTGGGCTATGAACACAAGATTCCAGGGGGATGTGGATGTTGTCACAATTCCGGGCGTGCGGTGCCATCCGCTGGATCCCTCCAACGATCCGGACTATTCGGCCACAATACAAGATCACGGAATTGCCTGCAAGACGATATTTGACTGTACAGTGCCATACAGGCTGCGGCAACGCTTCCGGCGGGCACATTTTCTGGAGATTGATCAGGAAAAATGGAAGCCGGTGATGGGGGAATGAGATGAAAAATAGAATAGTTGTAGGTGCGTCCGGAGCAAGTGGGATGCCCCTACTGGTTCAGTGCCTGAAGCTGATTCGGGAGTCTGGAAACTATGAAATCCATTTGATTATGACAAAGAGTGCCAGGCTCACCTGGCAGCAGGAGATGGAGGAACCGCTGGAAATGGCAGAGACGCTGGCCGATGTCTGTTATGAACCGGATGAAATGGGGGCCGGCCCTGCCAGCGGCTCCTTTCGGACAGCAGGAATGCTGATCGTTCCCTGTAGTATGAAAACAGCAGCAGGGATGATAAGCGGCTACACGGACAATCTCCTGCTGCGTGCGGCTGATGTTACCATTAAGGAACAGCGTTCCCTGGTGCTGGCAGTTCGGGAAACCCCGTTAAGCGTCATTCACCTGAGGAATCTGGAGGAGCTTTCCCGGCTTCCGGGGATACATATTATCCCGCCGATGATGACCTTTTATCACAGGCCCAGAAACATAGAAGAGATGACATATCATATAGCAGCTAAGCTGTTAGAGCCCTTTGGCATAGAAGCAGCCGGATATCGAAGGTGGGAAGGCTTTGAATAGAATAAGTAAGGAATATATACAGGAAATGTCTTTTGGGAAAATATGTGCCCAGATCAATTATGCTGGAGAGGATCTGCATATTTTGCTGACCGGGGGATCAAGGCCGCATATTGGCTGTACGGTATTGGCACTGCCAAGGCCGTCGCTTGCCGGAAATGGACTTGGCAGCGCCACCTCCTCGGTCCTGAATGTGACAGGACATAAGGATGAGCAGCTGTGCCGTTACCTGGCAGAGCAGGCAGCATCCTTTGGGAAAATGACAGTGGTGTGCAGCGGAGGCTTTCATGAAGATGATATTACGGCAGCACAGATTCAGGAGGTGCAGGAGGCGGTGAGAATTTTGACAGAAAATATAAAAGAGGATCTTTGACCAATGGTATGCATTTTTCTCAAAGGAAAGGTATGAATATTTTAAGAAGGAAATAACAGGAGGACAGGGATTAAAAAATGGACTTTGATATAACAAATTTTCAGATAGAACAGGTCTGCATTGATTCAGAGACAATACGATACCGCGCTTACCGGAATCTGTCTTATTGTAGGAAACCCAAGGATCCGATCCAGAAGATGAATCTGTACGTTCCGGAAGCGTATTTTGAAGGGAAAATGATACAGGGTTATTCCCTAAAATCTGCACCGATTGTCATGCCAAATACCGTAGGGGGATATATGCCCGGGCCGGCCGGGGAACCTGGGGCGGACAATCGCGGAAAACCGAATTTTATTTTTTCAGCTCTGCAGCATGGTTATGTAGTGGCGTGTGCAGGCGTCCGCGGACGTTCCACGGGAAGAAAATGTCAGGAATTTTTTGTAGGGGGCGTTGTGAACCAGCCCAAGGAAGAGGATGGCGAATTGTGCGGAAAAGCGCCGGCATATATTGTAGACCTGAAGGCTGCAATTCGATATCTCAGACATAATAAGGCTGTAGTTCCGGGAGATACAGAGAAAATATTTACAAATGGAACCAGCGCCGGCGGGGCATTGTCTGCCCTGGCCGGCACAACCGGAAATCATCCGGATTACCAATACTATCTGCAGGAGATTGGCGCTGCGGACGAGCCAGACGATGTTTACGGGGCCATTTGTTTTTGCCCCATCATTGATCTGGAGCATGCAGATGCAGCATATGAGTGGCAGTTCAATGGCTTGGAGGAAGCCCATTTTATAAAATTTTCTTTTGATGAAAGCGGACAGATTCATATGGAGCCAGAGGTGTTACAAATGTCCCAGCAGCAGATGAAATGGTCCGAGGAATTGAAGGCCGGTTTTCCGGACTATGTAAATAGTCTTGCATTAAGAGATCCAGAGGGGGCGGCGCTGACGTTGGACGAGTCGGGAAATGGTAATTTCAAAGATTATATCATAAAAGAATTGATTCATTCCGCCCAGAGCGAAGTAAATGCAGCGTGTACATCAGCCCAAAGGCTGGGATGGCCGTCCTGTGATTTTACAGAGGTAAAGAAACTGCCCTATTTGTCCTGGGAGGGAGAGCGCATTACGGGGTTAGACTGGGACCGCTATATTCGTACCATCACCCGTATGAAAGCAGTGCCTGCCTTTGATCAAGTCAATTTAGCCAGCCCTGAAAATGATGAATTCGGAACACCGGAAGAACCGGCAAGGCATTTTACGGAATTTGGGTTAAAACACACAATCGTAAATGGCACCATGGCAGAGGAGCCTGTTATTAAAATGCTGAATCCGATCTGTTATATTCAGGATTCACAGGCGACCTGTGCCAAACACTGGTGGATCCGCCACGGCTCCAATGACAGAGATACCTCTCTTGCAATCCCCGTTATTTTGGAGCTGAGCCTGCAGAATGCTGGTGCAGAGGTGGATTTCAAATTACCCTGGGGGCTTCCGCATAGCGGAGATTATGATTTGCCGGAGCTTTTTGCGTGGATTGACAGCTTGGTGGACAATGGGCTATCTTAAAAGATATTATTCCAACGTAGATATTGGGATAAGCTTTCTTTCTTAAAGCAGCATCATCTTCCTGTAGAATAGTGAGAAGAAGGTTGAAATCTGAAATGATAGAAAAATGGATGAGGCATCTCATTGTGAGGAGTGGACAGACATGAAATTTATATTTGCATCAGATTCTTTCAAAGGCTCCCTCAGCTCAGAATGGATCGCAGATACTTTAGAGGAGACTGCAAGATGTTTTTTCCCTGCCTGTGAGACGGTGAAGCTCTGTGTCGCAGACGGCGGGGAGGGAACGGTGGATGCAGTGATAAAGGCTTCCGGAGGGCAGTACCGGACGGCTGCGGTGCATGGCCCCATGGGAGAACTGACCCAGGCAGCTTACGGCGTGCTGCCGGATAAAAGGGTAATCATAGAGATGGCAGCCGCTTCGGGCCTTCCTCTGGTTCCCTCCCAAAGGCGCAATCCGATGCTTGCGTCCTCCCGTGGAACCGGTGAATTGATTCTGGATGCCCTGCAGGCAGGATACCGGGATATCACCCTTGGGCTTGGAGGCAGTGCCACCAATGATGGGGGGATGGGGGCTATGGCAGCTCTGGGGGTGCGGTTTCTGGATGAGGAGGGCAGTATACTTCCCGGACGGGGAGCGGATTTGGGAAGGGTACGCCGGATTGATGACAGCGGAATATTGGACCGTGTCCGGGAAGCACATATTACCTAATGTGTGATGTAACCAATCCTCTGGTGGGGAATCAGGGAGCAACCTATACCTTTGGCCCCCAAAAGGGGGCAGATCCCAGGCAGCTTGCGGAGCTGGAGGCAGGCATGGAAGGCTACGTTCGGGTGCTGCAGGATACGTATCATATTCCCATCGGACAGGCGCCGGGAGGAGGCGCCGCAGGTGGACTTGGCGCTGCCTGTATGATATTTTTGCAGGCAGATTTTCAGTCGGGGATTAAAGCGCTCCTGCAGCTGACGGATTTTGAAAAGCATCTGGAGGGGGCGCAGCTGGTGGTCACCGGGGAAGGACGTGCGGACGGGCAGTCGGCAGACGGAAAGGTACTTTCCGGAATCGGAAGAGCTGCCGCACGAAATCATGTTCCGGTAATTGCACTGACCGGCTGCATCGGAGAGGGAGCGCAGAACCTGTATGATTGCGGGATTACGAGTATCTTTCCAATTGTTGAGGGTCCGGTTTCACTGGAAGAATCCATGGCCCGGGGAGAGGAATTGTACCGCGGGGCGGCCGAACGGCTGTTTCGGCTATTGAAAGGAGTATTATAGGTTTTGGAAATTATAATCAATATGGGCAAAGCGGATTATAAATGTTATAAAAAGTTAGAAGGGGATGATAACAAGAAGGACTACATAAATAGCAAACTGTTATTTTTAAGGAACACGATTAGACAAATGAAATACTCAACAGGGGAGAATTTGGTTGAATACGATGTTTATGTATTTGAATCAAATGAGATTAACGCGTTATCTTCAAAAACAGTTGGAGGTTATGCGATTGCGTTGTCCTCTGGAATGTTTTTGGAATTTAATACAGAATTGGAGAGCTATTTACGGAACAAGGATATCAGAAGGTTTTTTTATGGAAAAAAGGTACCTATAAAGAAACATGTGGAAAAAATCATAGATTATATTCTTTTGTATACAGTATAATATTTTTGAAATGACTGTAGAAAATTATGATGAATTCTTGCAAGAACGTAGAAAGTTAATGGCAAAGCTTATTCAAGAATATTATGAAGGATTATGATTTACATAGGATTTGCCACGGCAGCATGGAGGATGGGCGGGAATTGGCGGCACTTGTGGGGCAGATCGAAGCGCATGATACCTATGTGGTTTATGAAAAAGCCTGCCCCAAAGATGTCTTATCGTAAATGCAGGGCTGTGGATATACAGCATTTTTGCTCCATTGCAATATGTGCAGGCTTATTTGTGGATCATCATGCTGATCTGCACAGTGGCCTTAAATTGTTAAAATCTGCGATTCGTGTAGCCAGGTTAACCATTCATGACATAGACGTTAGAAATCACCCTGATTTTTCCGATAAGTTAGATGAAGACTGGAGGTGGCAGAGCCCGTGGACGAACAGAGATATTGCGAGGGTGCAGCTCTGAACGACTGAGGGGCTGCAATAATAAAATAGTGGAGGACTGAAGGAAATGGGTATTAACGGAATAGGGACGGCGGGATATCCGCTGACAGGATACACGGCAAGGAAGCTGGAAAGAAGTGAGGAATCCGGGACGGTGGGATTTATGGATACAGTAGCGGAAAAGGCGGCACAGCGTAAGGCAACAGATTATGACGAAAAAGCCTTTGATATGGTTGGTCCCAATGCCCCACAGAATGTAAAGGATGCGTGGATGGATGCGGCGAAAGAAGTAAATGCAAATGGCATGGGAATCCGGGGCAACGGAATGATGAGCCACATATCGCAGATGATGGTGCAGCGGCTTAATAAACAGCTTAAAGGTGAAACAGAGAATTTTGACATTTTTGGAAACACGGTGGAATCCGCGATTCAAGCAACGAAAGAGGCGCTGTACGATTTGGAGCATCCCGTAGTATATACGCCCAGGAGCATAGAGGTCCAGCAGGCCCGCATCAAAGAAGGGGAATTTTACAGGGCGTTTTTGGAGAAGCTGGAACAGTTATAGGGTATATTGCGGCACAGAAGGCAGGAACACTTTTGAATGTAAGATGGATTACGAAGTGGGGAGCAGCGAGAGGAGGCGACAGGCTACATGAGATTTGGCCGGGGAACATAAATAAAGCACCTTTGCATGGAAAAATAAACTGCTCGGACGCATATCGAGAGAGCAAGGGCGGTTCTGACTGACAGATGAGCCGCAATACTAAAAATAATGGTGGAGCTAAAAACAAGAAAGGCTTCTTAAACAAAAGTTCAAGAAGACAGCAGTATGATAGATTTGAATGAAGGAGGATACACATGATTGTTTATTTTTCAAATATCAGAAGGAGTTTACGAAGAATATAGAAGGAGAGCAAAACATTGAGAAATGATATAATAATACGTCCAGAAACACATAAAGATTATAAACAGATAATTTCGTTAATTTTGCGTTCATTTAGTGAGGGGACGGATTATTCTGATGGAACAGATATTATTGCTTTAGTGGAAGAGATAAGGGATTCAAAATATTATATTCCGGAGTTATCATTTGTTGCTGAAATAGATGGGAGAATAGTAGGTTATTTTATGTTTTCAAGATTCCCGTTATCTTCCACACCAAATGGGACACATATTGATGATGAGCAGGAAAGCAACATCGTTATGCTTGCACCAGTGGCTGTTCATGCAGACTGTTTTCATCAAGGAATTGGTTCTGCAATGATTACCCAAGGGATTGAAAAAGTCAGAAATGCAGGATATCAAGGAATTACGGTTGAGGGTGACTATCATTTTTATAATCGTGTCGGCTTTAAAACGTCCTCAGAGTTTAATATTAAACCAACGAGTGGAATACCAATGAATGAGCCACGTTGTATGATGTGCCAGGAAACGTATGCAGGAGCATTGAAAAATGTACAGGGATATGTTGTCTATGATATGTATTTCAATGCCTGAAAAAAGTTCGTAGATTAGCGGAAATTCCTGTTTGTCGAACTGACAGCCTATCAAAAAACTAAATAATCATCCGCATATAGCGGCACACTTTAAATACAATCCATGAGAACTATGAATCTATCCCGATTCGTTCTTCTTATATTCTGCAGATCCACCGGGTTTATATCAATATTCGCAAAAGGATATAGGGGGGAAGGTTTAAGAATACACAGAATGTGATAGCCGAAAATCACCCGGATGGAACCCAGACAGTGCGATTTACCCCTTAGGCACCTATTTTCAGGAGATTCACATGGAACTGAACGAAATCTGCAAACAATGATATGAAGCAGGTTATGCGGGAGTATAGCCGAAAAGGAATTCTGTTTTTGGCCGCTGCGATTGGGCAGGATAAGGAAACGATTTGTGATATTTACGGGCAGGAACGTTTTTTTGGATATTACAAACCTTCGGCAGCTCCCTGTCCGGCTTGTTCAGATAATCGCAAGATATTTATAAATCGGTACATGGAGGAAGTGATTGAATGGATAATATAAAAGTCGGGCAGTTAATTTTTCAGCTTAGAAAAGGGAATGACACAACAGCAGCTTGCAGAACAGTTGAACATCAGCAACAAGACCGTATCGAAATGGGAAACAGGAAATGGTGCGCCCGTTGACAGGATACGTTTATTCAGGAATATGGCAATCTTCCGATCATTCCGGCAGTATTATGATAGAGTTCGATCCCGAGGGCGCTGTTTCCATGTTCCACTATTTCATCATTCCAAATGAGAATGTGAAACATGTGGAGATCATTTCGGAAGAAGCTGCCTATTCAGAGCTGATGGACGGCAATTTTGAACAGTATCCGCCTTTTGAAAAGGGCGGCAAAATTGTGATTCAGGACTGTGTTTTGAGCTATACCTACGATACGAAAGGCTTTTTCGGACCGGCTTACCGTTTCAGCGGGTATATCAACGAGACGGATTACAGTTGGGAAACCAATATTAACGCTATGAAACAGATTTGAGATTAAGGAGGGGTTCCGTGAATTTTTACAGAGAATGAACTGAGAGAAGCAAAAAGACAGATCGATTCGACGCTGCATAAATTAAGAGAAACCGTCAAAACCTTTGAAGCAAAGGAAAATGTCCAGCGGTACAAGCCGCAGATCACATTGGCAGAACGAAGGATCAAAGCCTTTGATTCAGCAGAATACAAAGACGGAACAGAGCAGGATCTGGTAAATGCTTTGAGAAACGGAAACGCCTATATCCCGGAACTGTCTCTGGTGGCAGAAGAAAATGGGAAGATCATCGGATATAAATTCCACGAAAGGAGTACGAAGATGGCAGTATTTTTTTACGGTTGTATCACATTGGACGGATATTTGGCAACAAAAGAGCATGGGCTGAACTGGCTGTATGATACCGGAAGCCCGGAGGAAACCAGCTGCGACGAATTTTACAGTCACATGGATGTTGTGCTGATGGGACGCCGAACCTTCGAGGAAATTGAAAAAACAGAAAATCCGGCAGCAGCTTATCCTACTACGGAGAATTATGTGTTCACCCACAGGGAGCTTGCCTGTCCCGGCTTTACGGCAGTTCATGGCAGTCCTGTGGAATTTGTAAAAGAGCTGGGAAATAAACGCAGCATCTGGGTGGTGGGCGGAAATACCATTCTTGCCCCGCTGCTTGATCAGAATATGGTGGACTACCTTATTGTTCAGGTAGCGCCTGTGCTGTTGGGTGCAGGAATCCCTTTGTTTACACAGAAAGAAACCCTGCGCCGCTACCGGCTGGAAACAGTCCGGCAATACGGACAGTTTGCAGAGCTGGTATACTGCCGGATATGAGATATATTGGCATGGCAAATACGCTTTGTTGCCAGCCTAAATGATGTGTGGAGGTTGTGATGAACAAGAAATTTTTTCGTTCGCAGGAAGCAAACCAAAGGGCGTTGCCAAAGTCATTGCTGTGGTTAGCAGTGAGATTACTTTTCCCATCATTTCCGGTGCAACGGTTTCCTGGATATGTGCCATGAGAGGAACATTGAAAAAGGTGCCGGATGCTCCCATGATGAAACAGCAGAAAACAAATACGGGGAAAGCAAAAGCGGGCAGGATTCCACTTACAAAGGCTGTACCGCCCAGTGCGGTCATAGACAGAGAAATCATCAGAAAACGCTTGTGCATGCCGCCCCAGAAATGTATTTTTCCGGGTTTGATGAAAAGGGCGGCAGATGTATAGGGATCAGGCAGCCTATGGCAATGACCGCTCCGGCTACATCCACCAGCATAATGGAAGCCATACTCCTGCGAAAGTTCCAAAAAAGGGAAAAAGCCTGTCCGCTGTAGATGGTTATAAATATTTTTTTCCAATGTCTCGTTTTCAAAAAATCTCTCCTTCCGGGTTATTTCTTTTTCCAGAGCTGCCTCAGAATATCCTTCAGGACTAAAAAGGCGTCCAGTTCGCTATAGTGATATTCTTTCTTTAATTCGTCCAGCAGCAAGCTGAGTCTCCGGGCATAGTTTGGTATATTGACTTCCTTCTGGTACTGAATGTCAGGAATCGTTTCGTCGGTTTCCCATTTGGAAATCGTCTGCCGAAAGAATATCCTGTCGCAACAAGGTTGACACTAAGTTTTTCACATTCCCGGTGGGAAAGTGGATGTATTTTTTCAAGGTTTATGGATTATCCGTTCCTACATATTTTTTCAGTAAATTTAATGCTAGCTCCATTTGCGGGCTTATCCATTTGTTTTTGTGATAAATATAAAAAGAGTTATATTCTTTTTCATCAAGTTCCGTTTTGATTGGCATAAGAGAACCATTTTTCAATTCTTCCCCAATGGAATAAGTGGGGACAACTGCAATTCCTAAATTATTCATAACACACCTTTTTACAGCTTCTATACTCTGCACTTTCATGGGTGGATTAAGCAGAATATCTTTTTCGGAAAGGTATTTATCCATGTCCAACTGATAATAACCGTCCGGCTCATTACAGATTAGACTGATCGGTTTGCGCTGGTGTGGTGTGATAAAATCAAGCAGATTGTTATTGGCAAAAGGAGAAGCAACAAGAACCGCCTTATATTTGCCGAGTTTTTTATGTACAACGCTATCGGGATAACTGTCTTTTTCACAATTAATGCCTATGTCGGCAGTACCGTCCGCAATAGACGGATTGATTTCCCCTGATTGTATGGAATTGATTATAAGCTGTACGTTGGGGGCTTCATGTGTAAATGCCTGCATAAATGGCTGCATATTGTATATCAGGATAGAGTCTGGGATTGCCAGCTTTAATGAGCCGGATATTTCAGACAGGCTTTTCCCATAATTACTGATTTGTTCCGTCCCCTGCAAAATCATATCAATATAAGGCATAATATCTTTCCCTGCCTGTGTAAGTTCCATGCGTCTGCCTATTTTCTCAAATAATTTCAAAGTTAATTCTTCTTCAAGCTGTTTTATTTGGAATGTGACCGTAGACTGCGTATATCCTAACCTATCTGCAGCTTTTTGAAAACTTCCCACTTCAAGGATTGTTTTGAATGTAACCAAACTTTTTGTATTCACCTTTTATCACTCCTTAATACATTCAATATATCGAATTAAGATATCGAAATTATTAAATTTTTTAATTGCTTTGTTTGTGTTATTATAAAACAGCAGACAGGAAAAAGCAATCAGTTTTCAAGGAGGTTGTATATGAATTTCAAGTTTAATGAGGACGAGCAGAAAGTAATAGATCTCATTCACGAATTTGGTGTGAATGAGGTTGCGCTATTGGCGGCAGAGATTGATGAGCAGGAGCGTTTTCCCGAAGAAAACAGGAAAAGGTTAGCCGAACTTGGCATGATGGGGATTTGCTACCCAAAAGAATACGGTGGTGGAGGACACTCCTATCTTGCTTATATTGCAGTAATTGAGGAATTGGCAAAGCATTGTTCCACTACATCGGTTATGCTGTCTGACCACCACTCTTTAGGCTCTTTCCCTATTTCAGAGTTTGGTACAGAAGAACAAAAGTAAACGGATTCTATGCTGATACCTATTTTGTAACAGCCATGACAGATAAAAGCCAACGCAGCAGGGGTATATCCGGCTTTATTGTAGAAAAAGGAACTCCCGGCTTTACTTTTGGAACAAAGGAAAAGAAAATGGGGATTCGTGGTTCGGCCACATACGAACTGGTTTTTCAAGACTGTAAAATTCCGAAAGAAAATCTGTTAGGTGAATTAGGAAAAGGCTTTAAGATGGCTCTTATGACCTTGGATGGCGGACGTATCGGCGTAGCTGCACAGGCATTGGGGATAGCGCAGGGAGCAATTGACCATTGCAAAAAATATGTTACGGAACATATGCAATGTCATTAACTTAAGCAGATGGAAAAAATCTTATCTATAGTCTAACTCAAAT